>NZ_JAINEZ010000086.1:0-21609 GCF_019873065.1 Sphingobium sp. PNB | reverse complement strand
TGGAGTTCATGGCGGCGGCCCCGACGCAATTTCGGGGTTTGCCGCCAGCACCTGCGCATAATCCGGCGCTTCGCATAATTCCTTTGCAGCGCGATCAGCCGCATGGAGCGCTCGACCGGATTGTTGTCGATGTCGATCCGGCCGTCGTCCAGGTAACGGGTCAGCCCGGCCCAGTGGCCCAGCGCATAGTTGATCGCCTTGAGCGTCGGCGAGCCGCTGAACATGCGGCGGCGCTTTTCCTCGAGCCAGCCATGCAACGCCTCGATCACCGGCGCGCCGCGCGCCTGGCGGATAGCGACGCGCTCCTCGGGCGAGCGACCATGTATCTCGCGCTCGATCTCGTAGAGCACGGCGATCCGGGCGAGCGCTTCCTGCGCGATCGGCGCGGCATCGCCCTTGGCCGCATCGAAGAAGCCGCGGCGCACATGCGCCCAGCAGTAGGCGAGCGTCGCAGGTCCGCCCGGGCGGCCCGCCTTGCCGAACTGGCCATAGGCCTCATAGCCGTCGACCTGCAGGATGCCGCGATAGTCGCCGAGCAGCTTCGCCGCCCACATGCCGCCGCGGCCGGGCATGTAGGTGTAGACGATGGCGGGTGGGTCAGCCCCGCCATAAGGCCGCTCGTCGCCGACCATGGCCCAGAGGTAACCGGTCCTGGTCTTACCCGTGCCTGGCGTCAGCACCTTGGCGGTGGTCTCGTCGACGAACAGCCGGGCGCTGGCGAGCAGGCGCTGCTCCTGCAGCTCGACGATCGGCTTGAGGTAGCCCGCAGCGCGGCCCACCCAGTTCGCCAGTGTGGCGCGATCGATCTCCACGCCCTGGCGGGCCATGATCTGCGCCTGCCGGTAGAGCGGTAGGTGATCGGCGTACTTCTTGACCAGCACGTCGGCGAGCAGCGCTTCGCTGGGCAGGCCGCCCGGAACGATGTGCTTCGGCGCCCGTGCCTGCGCGACCCCATCGCCGCAGGCGCGGCAGCCCATCTTCGGCCGCACCGTCACCAGCACGCGGTACTGCGCCGGCACGATGTCGAGCCGCTCGGCCCGATCCTCGCCGATCCGATGCAGCGCGCCGCCGCAACTTGCGCAGGAGCAGGCCTCGGGCGCGATCTCGATCTCATGGCGCGGCAGGTGCGCTGGCAACGACGCACGAGGCGCATCCGCTGGACCCTTTCTCGCGGGCACGGCGCTCACCGCCGCAAGCGTATCGGCGCTTTGCTCCCGGATAGCTTCGACCTCGCCCATGGCGATGTCGGTGTCCTCGAACGCCAGCGCGAGCTGGTCGGCGGCCATCTTTTCCGAGCGCTTGCCGAAGTGCATTCGGTTCAGGACGTCGAGCAGATGCTGGAGTTTGGCGGAACGAACACGCTCGGCGATGATCATCGCTTTCAGCGTCCCGACGTCGTCGGGCAGATGTTCCAAGACCCCCGTCACGGCGCGGATTGCAGCAGATTGCGGGGCCTTTTCAAGCGCGGTTCGGCAGGGCGATTCAGGCGTGCGACCTACAGCGCCAGCACCGGCCGAGCCACCCTCGGAGCATGCAGAGGGCGTAGCGTGGAAGGTACGCTAAACAACGCTAAGGGAGAACAACCGAGGAACGCTTAGGCGGCGCGGCTGTCCGGCGGAAGATTGAGGGCCTTGCGGCCAGCGGAAGCGGCTGCACGATCCCAAAGGAAATCGCCGGAAAAGGCAATATGCTCCCAGCCAACCGGTGACGTATGGACAAGCAGATCATCGGGGACCGGGACCGCTGCCGATCGCAGATGCTGGGCGGCGTGGTCCATGTAGATCGTGTTCCAATAGACGATCGCCGCGATGACCAGGTTGAGGCCGGATGCCCGATATTGTTGAGCTTCATGGCTGCGGTCGATGATGCGGCCCTGGCGGAAGGTGTAGATCGCCTGCGTCAGGGCATGGCGCTGCTCGCTGTTGTTGAGGCCGGCATGGCATCGCCGGCGCAGATCGGGATTTTCGAGCCAGTCCAGCATGAACAGGGTCCGTTCGATCTTCCCGATTTCCTGTAGTGCGACGTCGAGCTGGTTCTGCCGTTCGTAGGCGGCGAGCTTTCGCAGCATGACCGACGGCGCGACGTGGCCAGCCTTGATCGACCCTACGAGGCGCAGTACGTCGTCCCATTGTTCATTGATGATGTCGGTGCGGATACGCTTGCCCAACAACGGGGCGATGGACGGATAGGCCGAAACCGGCGCGATCGGCGCAAGCCGCCTGTCCGGAAAGTCGCGCAGGCGCGGGCAGAAGCGAAATCCCAGCATCGCGCACAGGGCGAAGACATGGTCGGTCGCCCCGCCGGTGTCGGTGTAATGCTCGACGATCCTGAGATCGGTGCCATGGCTGGTGAGGCCGTCGAGGACATAGGGCGCTTCATGCGTGGCGGCCGAGATCACATTGACGTGGTAGGGCCCGCGCTGATCGGAAACATGGGTGTAGAAGCTGAAGCCATGATCGACGCCATAGCGGGCGTTGATGTCGCCGCCCGATGCGCCGCGCTTCGCGCCCCTGAAGAACTGACCATCGGAACTGGACGTTGTGCCGTCGCCCCATACCCGCGAGAATGGCAGGCGGTGGTGCGCGTTGATGAGGACGGCGAGCGCCGCGCGGTAGCTCTCGTCGCGGATATAGGCGTCATGGGTCCACAGGAGTTGATCGCGCGTGACTCCCTGGCTCGCGGCGGCCATGCGCGACAGGCCGAGATTGGTGGCGTCGGCGAGGATGGTGGCGAGCAGCGCATTTTCATTGGGACATGGCTCGCCGGTGCGCAGGTTGGTGAACGCCGAAAGAAAGCCAGTTTCCTGCGCCACCTCATGTAGCAGTTCGGTGATACGGATGCGTGGCATCATCGCATCGAGCCGGTCGGCCAGCGCTTCGGCGTCGGGCGTTGCGATCGTGCGAACGGGGGATATCTGGAGGCGGTCGTCGCGGTATCGCACACCCTCCAAAGCGTCGCGCTTCAGGCGCTGGGCGAATTTCTTCAGCCGCCAGTCCAGTTCGCGCCCCCGCTGTTCGAGCCATTCGCTGGCTGTAGGGGGCAGGCCAAGAGCCGATACGACCGGTTTCGCCTTTGCTTCGCTGAGCAGGTAGCTGTCGAACCGGCGGTATCCCGCCGATCGCTCCACCCAGACATCCCCGGAGCGGAGCTTGTTGCGCAGATGCGCGATCGTCGCGATCTCCCAGAGCCGTCGATTGATCTTGCCGTCGTCGCCCACGACGATTTTCCGCCATTCCTTGCGAAAGGGCATCGGAGCGTCGGTAGGCACATCGCGCTTGCCCGACCTGTTGAGGTCGCGCAGTATCTCAATGGCGGCGATCGTTTTCGCGCTGCCCTTTCCGGCCCTGAACTGTAGCGCTTCAAGCAGATCAGGGGCGAACTTGCGCAACGTCGCATAGCGGTCGGCCGCGACCGTCAGCGGATCAAGATTGGCGGTTTCCGCGATCGTCGCCACTTCCGGTCTGGCCTTCAGGAGGGTGTGCCATCCTACCGAGGCGTCCAGGACCTCCATCGGGTCTTCGCCGGTATCGACCGCATCGGTCAGCGCGTCGATCGTCCTGCCAAAGATCAGCATCAGCCGCGCCACGTTCTTCGACGTGGTGGCATAGCTGCGTGCCTGAGCGTTTTTCGCGCGGGTGAAGATGCTGCCGATCAGCTTGTCCGCCATTTCCAGGGCGTTGTCGGTCAGTCGTTCTTCAAGATCGAGCAGGAAAGCGACAAGTGTGGCGCGTCGGCGGGAGGGGATATACCGCTCAATCATATAGGCAGGAGAAGCGCGGCCTTCCCTGACATATTGCCGAAAGCGGTCCGCATGGATGCGGCCAGCCACGTCCGGAGAAATGCCGATCTTCCGCACTTGCCGCAGGCGGTCGAGGATCTGGCGGATGTGATCGGGCTTAGCCGCAATGGGAATGGTCTTGAGCAAAGCGAGTTGGCTCGTGCCGCCGGCGTCGTCGAAGAGCTGATCGAGGGCGTTGACCTGTTCGGTGCTGAGATCGGCGATCAGAGCATAGGCAGCTTGCTTGCGCGCACGCGCGCGTCCCGCGCTGCTGGTGCGTTCGATGGTGGAGATGGACGGCAGCAAAATCCGGGCCTCGCGCAGGGCGGTGACCACGCCCATCGCAATCGTCATCCCCTTGTCGGTCGCCCATGCCGCTTTCGCGGCCGCTTCGATCATGAAGGGAATATCCGCACGGGTCGCCCCCCGAAGGCCCAAGCGCACCGCCAACTCACGGGCATGATCCGTCATTGTCTGATCCCGCGCCGCATAGTTGGCCAGGTCGGTTACGTGCAGACCAAGTTGCTCCGCGACGAAAGCGGCGAGATCATGGGGTATTGCTCCCCTGTCCTGTATCAACTGCGCAAGCGTGATACCCGGGTGCCGCAGGAGCGCGAGTTGCAGCGCCACGCCCAACTGGTTCCGTCGCTCCCGTCGCGCGCCGATGATCTCGATATCCGAAGGTTCGAAGGTGTAGAGCCGTGCCAGGCGGTCGCGATCGGTCGGGATGGCGAGGATCTGATCGCGCTCGCGCTCGGTCAGGAGTTGATGCTTGCGCTTCGTCATGCCGGTTCCCGTCCACAAAAGGTCATCTGCGCCTATGGACAGCCATGAGTAAAGAGACATAGTATGTGGACGGATATGGATGGAGCGAAGCGGTCGCCCTTGATAACGTCCACAGAACGACCGTTTGGGAGACGCACGGGATGGGCGATATTCTGGGTTATGCCCGCGTCAGCACCGGCGATCAGGACGTGGCTGGACAGACCATGCGTCTGGAGGAGGCCGGCGCGATCAAGGTGTTCACCGACGTCATGTCGGGCAAGAGCATGGAGCGGCCCGGTCTGGCCGAACTGATCGCCTATGCCCGCAAGGGCGACACGCTGGCGGTGGTCCGCCTCGATCGGCTTGGGCGCTCGCTCGCCGAATTGCTCACCACGGTCGAGACGCTACGCGGCCAGGGCATCGCGCTCCTGAGTCTTGAGGAAAAGATCGACACATCGTCGGCCGCCGGCGAACTCATCTTCCATGTGTTCGGGGCCATCGCCCATTTCGAGCGGAGACTGATCTCCGAGCGAACCAGGGATGGGATCGCCGCCGCGCGCGCCAAAGGCAAGTTGCCCGGCCGTCAGCCGCTCGACATGTCCAAGGTACATGCCGCCATCAAACTGGTCGAAGCGAGCATCTCGCCGACAGAAGCAGCACGACAACTCGGCATCGGCCGATCGACCATCTATCGAGAAATGCGCCGCCTCGGCGTGGAAAGGCCCATCTGAATGTCCAGATCGAAATCGGCTCACGATCTTTCCGGCCTGATGAAATATGCGGATCGCGCGCCATGGGATGAGGCATTGGCCGAAATGCTGTCCGCGCATCTCGATCCGGCGAGCGAAGCGACCGGACTCGAGCCTGACGCCATATTCGAGATAATTGGCGATCACTGGCAAGGGCCGCTATGGGGCTGCGCCTTTGAAGATCTGCTTACGCAGGAACTGGAACCCGACGGTCGCAATCTGGTCGATGACTATCTCAAGCGCCGGGGCTGGAACGAAAAGGCGCCGAACAAGGCCTATATGCGCGCGTTACGCGATACGGTCATGTCGCTCTATGAGGTCAGCGAAGTCGTGCCTGGTCAGTCGATGACCTTGCGCGATCTGCTGCGCGACGTTGCTCCGGTGACGGTGCGCGAACACGGTGCAACCCAGACCCTGGTCAACTGGGACAAGATCGCCGCAAGGGTTGTCGACGTGAACGGGCGCCATGGCATTTCCGGAGCGCTGTTGCCGTTCAGCGCTGAGGGCGCCGTGCGAGTGGTCGAGGCATTTTCCCGACTTGCCGACGAAACTCAGGACACTGCGGAATTGGACCCGTCCGATCGGGACGCGCTTCTGGGAGCATCGGGACCGATGTTCACGAACATGTGGCTGCTCGACTGTCTGGGCAAGGCCATGCCCGGCAGCGCGCCGGATATGGTCAACGCCGACGGCGATGACCTGGTGTTCCACCGTATCGTTTTTCCGCTGGCGAAAGGCGTGGTCGGCAAGAGCCTGATCCGAAGGCTGAACGCGGCACAATGGCTGGAACCTGCCAGCGACAGTTTCTGGAACTGGCTGGCACCAGCGACGAAGAACAAGAAGCCGCAAGCGACCAAAGGCAAGCGGGCCTTCGTCACGACCATGGATGACGGCACGCCGGTTTTTGCCAATGTGGAACTGGCAGGGCGCAAGCTGATCGTCGAGGTAAACAGTGCCGCCCGCGCGGAGCGAGCAATTACCCAGATGGGCGAATGGCTTGGTGATTGCGTGAGCGCGCCTATGGCCGAAATCCGGACGCTCGATCAGGTTATGGCCGACGATGCCGCCCGCACGCCACAGGACGAGGCGCTGGATATTCCACCGCATGAAATGGAGCGCATCGTTCACGATATGCTGACCCGTGAATATACGAAAACGCTCGATGAGCCGGTCCCAGCCCTCAGCCACAAGACGCCACGCGTTCTGGCCTGTACAAAGGCGGGGCGGGTAAAGGTAGCCGACTGGCTCAAATATATCGAAAATGGCGCGGCAAAATCGGGCACCGCCGATCCGATGGGCACCTATGACTTTACATGGATGTGGGAAGAACTGGGGCTTAGCGACCTCCGGCGGTAACGGCCATCATGCGGTTCTTGAAATGTTCTCGCTTAGCGTTGTCTGGCGTACCTTCCACGCGATGCCCTCAGTAAAGGAATTCATACTCGCGAGAACAAGACTCTTGATCCTTTCGACCCCCCGGGGCTGTTGGAAACAAACCGACACTTTATTCCAGAATTTATTACTCCACCGGTAGGTACATATCCGGCCACGATGTAAATATTGCTCAGGAGATCTGGCGTTGTCAGGGCCGGCAACGCTGGTCGGAACGCCAGTAGCGCTCCCAGCGCGCGACGGTGCCGGTCGCAAGCATCGCGCAGCTGAGGTTGCGGCCATCGGCAAGAGTGCAGAAGGCACCGGTTCTGGCGCCGCCCGCCGGACCGGTCGAGAGACAGCGCATTGGCGCTGCGCGGACGCGGATATGGCTGATGCCTGCGTTGGCGATCCGAACCTCACCGCGCGAGCCGCCAAGCAGCTCCACCAATGCATTGCGCGCCGCGATCGGTCCAGCGCGGGGACAGGGATGGCCGCGACGGCAAGTACCATCCAGTTCGCGCGCGGCGATGCCCGCGATGCGGATGCGTGGACCCTCGGCACACCAGACCGGGCCATCGCCATCGGCGACAAGGGTGGGCGTGCAGAGGAATATCAGCCCTGCGGCCACGATACTCATGTAGCGATGGAGAGCTTCTTGCGCTTGCCGCGGCCGCGGCGGACGGTCGGTTGCCGGCCGAGGCCGATCTTCTTCGCGAGCTCGCGGCGCTGCTCGGCATAATTTGGCGCGACCATGGGATAGTCGGCAGGCAGCCCCCACTTCGCCCGGTACTGGTCAGGGGTCATCTGATAGTGGGTCATCAGGTGGCGTTTCAGCATTTTGAGCTTCTTGCCGTCCTCCAGACAGACGATGTAATCCGGCTTTATCGAAGCGCGGATCGAAACCGCGGGGACTGGGGCCTGTTGCTCAGGCTTGCCGGGCTGGCCGACGCTGGCGAGAGCGTCGTAAACCGATCCGATCAGCCGAGGAATATCGCCGACTTCGACCTTGTTGTTCGTCACATGCGCCGCAACGATGTCAGCCGTCAAAGTAATGAGATTCTCGTTGCGCCCCGCTTCCTCGCTCACAGCCCTGCTCCTGCTTACCGCCGCATCCGTAATGATCGCGGCGGGACCTGTTATCTGCTCGAATTAAGCGCGTCCATCGGTGAAAATGATACGGCGAACAGTCCAATAATCGATTGCAACCGAGGCCAGGTCGCTTTGAAGCGGCGCTTTATCCTGTCCGCCGGCTAATGCTGGTTCGTAGCGCCATTCGCCATTTGCCTGCCGACCGCTCGCCCGGACCTGGTTTGGCGATCGGTGCGCCGCGCGAGATGATTCAGCCCGGTGCGGTAGGCCCGAAGTGCGCCCGGCGCTTCGAATGATCAGTCCCTGATGTCATTGCCTGATTGGCAGGTCGCGTTACCCCCACACCGCGACCTGCCGCTGGCCCCCTTGCCTCGAAATAGGACAGGATGGTTAACAGCAATTTAACGTCGCGAGCCGGCGGCAATGCGATCGTGAACCTCTCCGGGATTCTCCTCCCCCCAACGCTGCGCCCGTCCAATCCATTTCCAGACGGCGCCTCAACCCTCCTGCATCCCTCCCTCATCCGCGCCAAAATAGTTTTCGAGACGCGCGGCCGTGTCGGGCGTCAGTTCGACAAACTGGCGCCTGCCATCGTCGGGATCGTCTATCTTCACGAGCAGCTTTGCCTCGCAAAGCTTGTTGACCAGCCGCAGCGCAGTGCTGGGAGGCGCGGTCGAAGCGAGGCAAAGGGCGCTCGTTGCCACCTTCTTGCCCTCGCTTTCGTGAATGAAGAGGTCGATCAGCATGTCCCAGGCCGGTTCGCCGAAGAGCTTTGGCGACCCGATCAGCTCTCGGCGGAACTGGCGGCGCTTATAGGCTCGGCGCGCATTTGCGAGCGCGGTTGACGCACTTTGCTGTTGTCCGCCGCCTCCCGACCCGGGATTGTCGCGCAGAACATGGGCGCAGGCGGGCGCACGATCAGATCCTATGCGCCCGCTCGCTGCGACGCGCTGGGCGTGGGTCGCCGTGACGACAATATGATCGACGATCTCGATATCGAGCGATCGACCAAGGTCGGAAAGCCTGCGCGTCGCGACGATGTCGTTTTCGCTCGGGGTCGCGTCGCCGCTCGGGTGATTGTGGACGAGAATGAGTCCGGTGGCGCCGTGCTCGATCGCGCGCCGAAAGATCGTTCTGGGATAAAGCTCGAGCTGCCGGACGGACCCATGGTGCAATTGCTCGTCCGCGATCAGGCGGTAGGAAGCGTCCAGGAAAAGGATGCGCAGCACCTCGTCCGGCAGCGATCCCATCGAGGCCATGAGATATTGGCCGAGCTTGGGGCAGGCAGGGTCGACCGGCTGCGTTGTCAGGTCGGCCTGCAGACCCTCAAGGAACATGTCCCGGGCGCCGAGCAGGATATCCGCGATCGAAGGGTGGTGACCCAGAACCCGCTCGAGCGCTTCTGGCGTTTGGGCCAGGATCCGTCCGATGCTGCGGAATTCCTGCAGCAGCGCGGCGGCTAGCCGCTCACCGTCATTCGGCTCGATGGACGCCAGAAAACGTGCCAGGACGGATCGCTGCCGCTGCGCCGCAAGCGCTGCTGGTGCCGCCAGGTTGCGAGGATGAGAAGGGGCGGGAGCAGCCAGGACGAAGCGACCTGCATCGTGAGATAGGCAATCGGGTTCATCGAGACGTCGAGCGCCCGGCTGATGTGCGCCAGCAGCGGCAGGACATGGAGGACGGCAACGATCATGGGCCAGAAGCGATGCGCCAGAAGCGCCAAGGCGATGGTCGCCGCCGAACCAATCAGGTCGATCACCAGGTAACCCAGGTCGACCGAATGATATTCCACCTGACCTGTCGAGACCAGCAGGCGATCGAGCAGGACCATCAGGATGGCAATCCCCACCATGACCCGCTCCGGAGCACCGCCCCGCCAGGCGGCGTAGCCGAGAGCCACCAACAGAAGGGCGATGAAGATTGCTATGCGCATCGTTCCCGCTTTTCATGCCAGTCGCTCCCGGTCAATCGCCGTCAGGCTACGGCCGCGAGATGCGGGGTCGTTTCCGCCGAGCCGGAGGGGCAATCGCGCAGATCGTAACTGCCCATTTCCTTGCCGATTTCGAGCAGGTCGCCATGGATCCGCAGGACGTCGCTGCTCACATCGACAAGCGACATCTGCGCCTTGGCGAGGCGCAGGATGGTCGCCTGGCCGGTCTTCGCGGGCGCACCGCTTTCGCGCCGCGCGGTCACCATGCTCGTCATCAGCGACGACAGGGCGATGATGGCGTCGTCGACCTTGGATTCAGCAGTCGGCACGTCGCGCTGCAGGCGGGCGGCCATCAGAGGTATGGATTGAGGCATAAGTTCTCCTTTGCCGGGCGCGCACCCGCGCGCCGGCGAACCGTGGGTCAAGTTGAACAGGTTCAGTTGGAGACGAGCCGCGTCAGCGCTTCCGCGATGCCGAGCCCCAGGAAAACGACGATGACCAAGGCGACGAGAATTCCCACCATGATCATGACGCGCGCCTGAATGCTGTGATCGTGTCTCCATCCGTCCCGGAACGGCAGGAAGAAGTCCCTCGATCCCTGGCCGGCGCCGAAGGTGGGCGCCGCACTGTCGCTCAGCTTCAGGACCGGTTCGGGATCGCCGTCCGGAAAGTCGGATGGCACCAGCGTCGGCGGCGAGGGAACCTGCACCGAGTCATATGTGATCCGGTCATATAGCTGTTTGAGACGCGCGTAGATGAGAGCTGCCTCGTCGCGATTGGCCGCGCCGAGGATGATCCGGGCAGCGGTGATGCGCTGGTCCACGGTCGGCTTGGAAATTCCGAGGATCCGAGCGATCTCTTTCGAGGTCTTACGCTCGATGAGCAGGTCGAGACAGGCGCGCTGCTTTTCGGTCAGGCGCAGCCAGCGTGCCAGGTCGTCATCTTCGTGCATCGTCATCGACATCACCGTCTTCGTTCTCGCCGAGGAGCGATCATAGGGGTGGCGCGAGGCTGCGCGGTCCCGCTGACGGCTTCGGGCAGGCCCGTCCGGAAGGATGCGTTCGACAAGACATGGCGGCGACGTAATCCGATTTTGCTCCTGATCGCCACCCCTTGGCATGTGAGCAAAGCCATGATGGCTCGTGCGGGTGCGCAAGAGACCGAGAACGCGCCATCGGCGGTGAGGCCTGACAAGCGGCTCCCCCGATGCACAGGCGGAAAGACCTTTTGTCGGCCATTCATCGGCTATTTCTTCCCGCCGCAAAGGCTATGGGTCGACTATTCAAGATTCCCCCCTTCGAATTCTCGGGCAATGCGACCGTCCCGGTTCGCATCATTGACGATAGTCAAGTTGCGAACAAGATTTGCTGTAGCCTCTCCAGCTACGCTCCCCAAAGCGGGTCTGGTCTCGCCGTCACCGCAAAAAGTCACGGATTGCACGGGCTGAAACACAGGTCGCGCGGGCAATCGCCGAACCTTTCATCAATCCTGTTGCAAGCGGGCGACGCCTTTATCTACTGGCGAAGGATTTGCTTTGGGGGGCCATCGTGGTGCGTTGTTTGTTGTGGGGAGTGGTGGGTCTGGCCGCTCTGTCTTGGAGTGGCTTTGCGCGTGCGCAGGAGCGCCATGTCGGCACCTACTCCGAAATCATCGTGACAGGGGAGAAAGCACGGAGATCCCTGCAGGACACGCCCAGCAGCGTGGCCGTGACCACCGCTCGGCGCATCGAGGAGGAGAATCTGTTATCACTCCAGGAGGTGTACGCGCGCACGGCGAATGTGACGGAGACGTTCAGCGCCGGCGGGTTCACTATCCGAGGCATCGCCGACCGCGGGATCATGGGCGGCGAGGGGGCAGCTCTCGCCACGATATTTGTCGATGGAGCTGCCGTGCCGGCCGCCATGGTTCATGCGTCGCCGGCGGATATGTGGGACGTCCGCCAGGTCGAGATTATGCGAGGCCCACAGTCGACCTTGCTAGGGCTGAACGCCCTGGCCGGGGCGGTCATCATGCGGACAGCCGAACCGACAATGGAATGGGAGCTGCGCGCTCGCGCCATGATAACGGACGCCGATGAGACGCAGTTCGCCGCCGCGCTGGGCGGTCCGATCGTATCCGGAGAGCTCGCATTCCGCGTCAGCGTGGAAAAGCGAGACGCCGACGGATTTACCTGGAATCCGACACGGCGCGCGCACGAGAATCCTCTTGATACGACCCAGGTCCGAGCAAAGCTCTTGTGGACGCCGACGGCCGTTCCGGGCTTCGAGGCGCGGTTCGGCTACACGCGCTATGACCGCTACAGCGGCTATTCGTTCAGCTTCACCGATACGTCTGTGCCCGACTTTTTCGACCGTCGGTGGAACTTCTCCGACAGTCCTAACGACAGTGAGGCGAGCACCGATATCGCGACCGCGGATCTGCGCTTCGATTTGGGCGCAGGTCTCTCCCTGACGGCGATCACGGCCTTCAATGAGATTAGCGAGTTCAATCGCTCCGACAACGACATGACGGCCGCCGATGGGGGCGCCTACGACCAGCAGAATCGCTATCGGACGTTCTCCCAGGAACTCCGGCTGAACTATGAGGGGGATCGCCTCAGCGGATTGATGGGGGCATTCTTCTACGATCGAAGGAACCGAAGCGCGACGGCGAGCGATGACAGCGTTCCGACGCCGGTCGACACGATAAGCGCATTGCTGCGAAGCAGTGGCATCGACGCGCCGACTGCGCAGTTGGTTGCCGGACTCTACAGCCGGGCGCTGGCAGCGATTCCGGTCGATTTCTCAGCGGATGCCTCTGGTCACGTGCGATCTTATGCCCTGTTCGGCGATGTTCAATTCAGGCTGACCGAGAGGCTCATGTTCACCGTGGGGTTTCGCTACGACCACGAAACGAACAGCTTGGGCATCGATCAGACCGCGCGGTTCGCGGGGGCCTATCCTGATCCGAGGGCTTTCGGCTCCACCGGGTCGCCGCTGTACCGCGCGGTGGTTGCAATCAACCAGGGCGTTGCCGGCATCGTAGCCCAAGCGAGCGGTTCGGCCGCCGCTACCGATCGGACCTTCGATGCGTTCTTGCCGAAGGCGGGGATCCAAATGGCCTGGACGCCGAACCTCAAGACTGGTTTCACGGTCCAACGAGGCTATCGGTCAGGCGGCTCGAGCGGCAATATCGCGCGTTCGGCGACCTTTTCCTACGATCCTGAATTCACCTGGAACTACGAGCTGTCGCTGCGTTCCGCGTGGCTCGATGGGCGGCTGACATTGAATGCCAACGCCTTCTATGTCGACTGGAAGGATCAGCAGGTTTCAGCGAACTTCGGCATGAGCATATACGACACGCATATCGTCAATGCCGGCTCGTCCCATCTCTATGGGTTCGAGATCGAGGCGACGCACAGCCCCAGCGGCGCTTTCGACTGGTACGCCTCGGTGGGCTACTCGCGCACGAGGTTCGATGAATTTGCCACGACGGTCGGCAGCGTGACGGACTATGACGGCCTTGAATTCGCTCATGCTCCGCGCTGGACGCTCGCCGGCGGCGTCAACATTCGTCCCGTCGATCGAGTGGCCATTAACTTGAACGCCAGCCATCGTTCAGCGGTTTTTACCGAGGTTCGCCTACCACAAAGCGCATCGCGGGCCAGCGGACGCACGCTGGTGAACGCGCGGGTCGCCTATGAGACAGGGCACTGGACGATGTCCGCTTTTGCCAGCAACCTTTTCGACGATCGATATTATCACTATCGCCTCGACGGGCTACCGCGTGCGGTCCTTGGAAACCCGCGCGTGCTGGGGATCGCGCTCGAGGCGCGGTGGTGATTTTGCGGCATGAGTAATGCCATAGATCGACAACCGGTCGTGGTACACGGCAGACGTACCGTTTGCTCTAGGCCGAACATCTGGATCCCCGCGCGCTGCCTCATCATCCCCTGCGCTCTGACGGCGGAATCGACGTTCAGCGCCTCGATGCTGACGGGGCCGGACATGTGCAGATAAGGCTTTACGCGAGCGGCGCGGGCAGCGTTGATCTGCTGCGCCGCCAGTTCCGGCTTCCAAACGGTCTTATTGCCAACGGAGTGGCCGAAATACGTCCCCTTGCCATCAAGGAGGTTTTCATAGCTCTGCGCGTGGCGAAGCTGTCTGACGTCGCGCGCCTCAAGCCTTGCGGTAACTTCCTCAGCGGTGAAGCGTCCATTTGATGCCTTGACCGATAATTCAATCTGGGCGGCGCGATTTTATATAGGGCATCGCGCTGGTAGCTGCACCGATCGTCGTCACTTCAAGGCCCCCGGCGAAAATAGTCTACCCGTGAACAATGCGACCGCGCGGGGCGATACTTAAGGTCCGGTCTCTCGCCGGCTCAAATCCCACGCCGTTTCACCTGAAATTAACCATGTCCTGCAATCGTCCGCGATTGGCTTGGCGGAAAGGGCGTTCTCGTGCGAATTGAAACAGCGAACAACTATCTGGCCGCGAGTCAGCGTCCATCATCGGCCGATCGCACCAGCTCGTCCTCATTCTCGGCGGCTCTCTCCACCGCGCCGGCAAGCACCGCTCAAACCGGGCCAGGCAGCGCCGCGCCGCCTGATTTCACCAGCATGACGCGCCAGGAGCTGTTCGACTGGATGAACGGCAAGATCAAAAGAGGCGAAATGTCGCTGGATGACAGCTCGGCGTTTCTCGGAATGACGGTGAAGATACCCGTTGGGACAGGGCAGGGCGCACCGATCGCGCTCGATGATTGGGAACGGGTCAACTTCGTGCAGCTCGCGCGGGACGGCATTGCAGGCGCCCAATCCCGAAACGACGCCATGACCCTGGCGATGCTACAGAGCGCCATGCAGATGATGCAAGGCGACCACGGCGCGAATATCAGCCGCCACGCCTGATCCTGCCGGCTCAAATCAACACCCGCTCCACTTCGTCCAGCGTCACGTCATCGGATCGCCGGTGGTAGAGCTGCGTCGTGCGGGTGGAGCTGTGGTTCGCCATAGTCGCGGCCGTCTCCAAGGTGCCGCCGTTCTTCAAATAGGTCGTGATGCCGGTCGCGCGGAACGAGTGGTTGCCGATCGCGGTGCCGATGCCCGCCGCGGTCGCGCGGCGGCGCACCATCAAGAAAGCATTGGCTTGGGCGAGGGGGGCATCGCTTAGGCGCTTAGTGCCGCGCGCGATCGTGCGGAACAGCGGCCCCCTGGCGCGCTCGCGCAAGCCGCAGCCGTCGATATAGGCGAGCAGATATTCCTCAAGGTTGTGGTGGCACGGCATTTCGTGCCGCTTGCCGCCCTTTTCGTGCAGGCGGACCCATAGGCGGCGGTTCTGGACGAAAGCATCGTCAACGGTCATGGCGACGGCCGCGCCGATCCGCGCGAAGCTATAGACCATGAGGCCGATAAGCGCGCGGTCGCGCAAGCCGGCATGGGTGGCAACGTCTATGGTGTCGAGTATCTGGCGCGCCTCGTCGGGGGCGAGAACGGGCGTCTTGCCGCGCCGCGCGCTGTGCGCCGGCCCGCGCACCGACGCGGCGGGGTTCACCGGCACGGCCTGGCCTGTCACCAGCCAGTCGAACAGGCGGCGCACGCCGGCGAGCTGCTGCTTGACGCTGGGCGGGGCCAGCTCGCCGCCTAGCGCCTCGATCCAGTCCGCGAAGTGGAGCGGCTGCACCTGGGCGAGCGAGGCGACACCGCGCGCCTCACACCAGGCCAGGAACTCGCCCGCCGCGCGCATATAGGCGCGGCGCGTGTGGGGATTGCGGATCGCAACGGCGAAGAACTCAAGGAATCGAAGCTGCGCGCGCTCGTCGGCCGCCGCGATCAACGCCGGCAGCGCCAGCGCAGCGACGATGCAGGCGAGGCCAGGGGGGCGAGCTGATTCATCGCGCGCGCTCCTGGCGGGCCGCGTCGATCGCCCGCTCGATCGCGCCGCGCGCCATCGGACTGTTCGACCAGCAGCTTGCGCCCAGCATCGCCGCGATGCGCCGGCACACCTCGTCCGCGCCCTGGCACGCCAGGGCTTCCATGCTGGCGATGCCAAGCGTTTCCAGGCGCTCAAGAACCGTGGGGCCGACGCCTTTCACGGCCAGCAGCACGGCGCGGTCCTCGGCGCTGAACCGGGCAGGGGAGGGCGCGGTCATTGCGCCGCCCTCTGCCACCGCGCCGGTTCGGGACGCGGCTTGGCGATCCATTGCTCTATTTTGGCGCAGACTTCTTCGTGCGGAATCCCCGGCCGCGGATCATCTATCGCGGCCTGAATACGACGCCGCAGCAACTCGTCGCGTAGATCGCCGTGCGGCTCCATTTCGATGAAGTTCTGGACGGTCAGGAACACCGCCTCGGAAGGATCGGCAAACCTGCCCCGTTCGATCTGCTCCAACAGCCAGTCGGCCTGATCTTTGGTAAGATACGCCTCGAAGCGCAAGCCCCCGGCGCGGGCCTGGTCGCGCAGCGCCGCCGCTTGGGCGCGCTCGGCCGCGTTGTCGTCCAGAAGCTCGTCGTCGGTCATATCGCCTCCCATTGATGGCGGTGGATCTCCGGCACGTTTAAACGGCCTCGGCCGGGTCGCCACGATAGCGCACCCAAAGGTCGCCCATCGCGTCGCGGTAGCCCCAGGCATCGGCGTAGGTCGTCGACTCCTGCGCCAGATAGGCCATGATCGTAAGCATATCCTCGGCAATAACGGCATCGACGTTGCACAAGTGGATGATCGGGAAATGCCCGCACTCGTCGCCGTTCCACCAGGCCAGGAGAAAATCCGCGACCTTCCATGATGCGCCGGTCTCGGCCGCGCGCGTCGGCGGCATGGCGATGGCGAGCAAGCGGCCGATCGCCGCGCCGGCCTCATCGAAGCTGACGTGCAGAATGACTGGGCGGCGCTGCGGGGGTGTCGTGGCCGAAGTGCCGGGGATCATTTCGGTAACCCGTTTTCGTCGTAGAGCAATTCGGCATGGTCAACATAGGGACGCTTCACATGCGCCGCGGCGCGGTCGGCGATAGTCAGCAGCTCGGCGCTGCGCCCACGCCGGGATGGCCTCATGCCAGCCATGAACGCTTCGTCCATCGGCGGATTGTCGGGTAGTTCATCGGTCATAGGGCCTCCATATCGGCGGCAAGCCATCTGCCTACAGATCGAGCTGCGAATGGGAGCCGAGACGGGCGAGGATCAGCCGGTCATCGTCAATGAGCCGGTAGATCAACACCAGGTCGGGCTTTACATGGCAGTCCCGATAGTCCTTCCAGTTGCCGGTCAAGGCATGATCCCGGTGCCGCGCTTCCAGCGGCGCATCCGTAGCCAGCGCCTCGATAATCCGCCGCAAATCGGTATCCAGCACATTGCGGCGCGGCCCTTTCGCCTCGCGCTTGAAGTCCCGGCGAAACGCCGTGGTGCGCTCAATCGTCCGCATGAAGATCGGCGAACAGCGCATCCACGGACGCAAACCGCTCGAGGCCGCCGCGCTCGACCTCGGCGAAGGCGGCCAGCGTTTCCGCGTTGGGCTGGAACAGCGCCGCCGGAATCTCCTTGTCCTGCGCGATCCGGGTCATCAACACGCGCACCACGTCGCTGACCGTCAGGCCCGAAGCCCGAATAACCTGACTGGCCGCATCCTGAATGTCGCCAGGAACGCGAGCCTGCACCATACGGCTTGCCGCCATGATAAACTCCTGCATCTGAAATCTGTATTTCAGTGTAATACACTTTGGGTGAAATTGCTAGAGGTGAATCCGGTTGCTGCATCGCACCCTGACATTGAGAGGCGTCCTCGCCGGCTTCGAGCTTCGCCAACCAGGCATCGGCTTCCTCAAGCGTCAGATGCAGGCCCGTCTGCTGATATTCGTCCCACACCCGTATGGCGTCCTGGCGGAATGCCTCGCGCTTTTCCTCACGTTCGACATACTGTGCGATGGCTTCGCGCATGATCCAATGCGAGCTGCGTCGACGCACTTCGGCCAGGTGCTGGACGCGCCCCTTAAGGGCGTCATCGAGTATGATTGATGTTGGCGCCACCATAGCGCGACCTCCGTAGCACCAGGCATACCTTGCGCTAAGCTACCTTATCTGGGCTGCGCCGACCAATTCTAGCGTCGACCGCGACGGCGAGTTCGATGTGTCCGCGTCAGTCTGGCTATGTCCGCTGTCAGGCTTCGTCAGGATGTTAGGGCCGGGGATTTCGGATGCTTTTCGGACCACATTCCCAGAAGGCGAGCACGTTTGCGGAATTCGTGCCCACCGAGGGTGATAGCTTTGCGCCACTCTCCGCGCCCCTTCCCTAAGCTGCCGACGCCCGCCAACCCTCAAGGTGCAGCTCGCAAGGGCAGAGGCGTTCTGCGCCAGATCACATAGCCGAATATTTCGCGCCGGTGGGCGCGCAGCTTGGGCCAAGGCCATCTCGTCTCGTGCCACCAGGCAATTCCGTGGCGATGGTCGTGCGCCTCGAGCCAGTCGCGGATCGCGGCGGGCGGCTCCGGCAGCTCCTGACCAGATTTCTCTTCGATGCGGTAGGACAGGAAAAAGGCGAGCCAGATGGCTATGGCCGCAACAGGAGCCGCGGTCCAAAGCGGAACCTCTAGGATGAAGCCCAAATAGGGCGCGAGCGCGGTCGGCTCGAGCCATAGCATCCCATGAAACACGGCGATCGTTTCAGCGATCAGCATGAGCAGCATGCCGAGGTGCCGCACGAGCTGTCCGTGGTTGCCGGGCCGGCATCGGGCACGCTGATAGGCGATGATGGTGGCATCGATCTGGCGGGCGCCGTCGCCAGGATCGTCGGGATTGAGGTGAGCGGCGAGCGCCGCATAATCGGCGGACCGGTCCTGCACAGCGTTATCCTCCAGACAGAATGCCATGAACGGGCGATGAGAAAGCGGCAGGCGCCATCGGTCCGAGGCCGCTCTCTCGAAACGGAACGAGAGGGGCCGGTCACAAGCCGAACGCCTTCCGCACGAGCGGCGCGATCCGCGCCTCTTCCACGTCGTCCGGAGAGACGCACAGAACCGGGGCGATCTGCTGCATGCGGGGGTGGGTCACGGCTTTCGCGGCGAGATAGGTTTCATCGGTGGATCCCATTGCCTCGACGATGATCTCCCGCGTTTCGCCGGTGCTGCGCGAGCGCGCTTCCAACAGAAAATCCGGGCGGCATGATCCGATTGGCGTGAGCGTGTCGAACACGGGCTTTTCGAGGAGAAGGTCGAGCCCTGCGCGATCGAAGGACCAGCGCAGCCGCAGCAGGTCACGCAGCACCGCGCGCTCGAACTCGGAATCGACAGGGATGAAGCGCTTTCCCGAGTAGATCGGCTGGGCATAGCCGCGAAGCGGCGCATAGCCATGCGCTTCGGGATATTGGCCCGCCACGACGATCGTCAGATAGGGGCCCTTGATCGTGTTCCCGCGGATCGAGGGGGACTGGACGCGGTTCGCCAGCACGACAGGATCGCTCCCGGCGACATGGATCGTCGAACCTTCGAACTTCTGCGTGAAGAGCGCGAGGAAGCCCTGGGGCGCATGCCCGGGCGGCCAGACTCGGGAGAGCTCGCGCAAGCGGGCATAGATGCGCTTGCTGTGGAGCGCCTGTGCATGCGTCCAGAGGGCACGGCCGAGCTCGATGCCCGGTGCGATTTCGACGCGCTGCGCCGCGATGGCCAGCGTCTTGAACTCGTCGCTGATCGAATGTTCCGGGTTCTCGTCGGAGAGGCAGAGCGTACGATTGAGACCGGAGAGGTTGATAAGACGCCAGAGCAATCGGGCGAGCCTTGGCACCGAGGCCTGGCGCGTTCTGTCGTCGCTGCTTTCCTCTTCGGGACGCTGCGCCAGCTTCTCGGGCGCCGGGCGCAGCACCTCGAAATAGCCGGTCGGCGGATCGGCCGGGCTCTCCTGCGTTCGCACTTCGCTCAGCCGGTTGGTGGCCTGATCGCGGAAGAACGGGCAGTCCGCCCTGTGTTCGGGACGGTTAACGCTGGTGAGACGGCGCAGATAGTAGGTTTCTGCTTCCGACAGGAACGCCGGCGTCAGGATCGGGGGCGGAGCGTCGGCCGACAAACAGTCGCAGGCGATCCACCTCTCGCCGATGCGCGCCTGCTGGACAAGCATGATCCCCGCTTCCTCGTCGGCGCGCGAACCCTGTCCGACATACCAGCGGACGAGAGCCTCTCGGACGGGCGCGGGAAGCGCAATTCTCCCTGCGCGGGTCCCGTCCGTATTGCGCGGGATCAGCCACATCGGCGCCTCCTGATCTTGATTTTTGAGGCTGACACTGCTCGGGCACGCGGATTGACAACCCGGCGGCCGCTGATCTTCCCTTGGCCTGTTTCGGTAGCAGGGAGGGTGCAATGAGGGCGTTGGGGATCGGTTTCGGCATTGTGGCGCTGGTCGTGTCGGGGGGCGCGGCAGCCCAGGGGAAAGAGGCCAAGCCCGCGCGCAGAGTGCAGCTCATCACGATGACCGCGCCCGGGCCGGAGAGCCGGCCGGATGCAGCCGCCGAACCCCCGAGCGTGCCCAACCCGGTGTCGACCGGTGCCCGTCCGCCGGACTTTCGGGTGCATGACCTCAGCCGCCGGTGGGTGGAATTCCAGATGGCGAACAGCTTCACGAACAGCGGCGTTGCGCTCGAGCAGGCAGCAAGCGGAAGCGCCGGGAGTGAAGGCTCGGCCGCCTCCGCCGAATGGTTGCCGCCGGCGCCTGCCATCCCCGTTCCTGCGTGGATGCGCGGCGGCGCGAGCTTCGATTTCGCGGCCAATCGCTTCGAGCCAGGCTGCGGCGTCCTTCCCTATCGGCCGACAGGATTCTTGAGGGCGGACGCTGAGAGCAGGCGCGCCAGCTATTATCAGCTGATGAGCGGGATCGCGTGCGAATACGGCATTCCGGTCGGGTTGTTCGATGCGATGATCATTCGCGAAAGCCGCTATCGCACCGATGCGCTGTCGCCCAAGAACGCCTTCGGCCTGACCCAGCTGATGCCCGGGACGGCTGCCTCGCTGGGAGTGAACCGCTATAGCGTCGAGGATAATCTGCGCGGCGGAGCGAGATATCTTCGCCAGCAACTCGACAGGTTCGGCCATTATCATCTGGCGCTTGCCGCATACAATGCCGGGCCTGGCCGCGTCCGTGGCGGGCTCGTGCCGCGCATCGCCGAGACGCAGGCCTATGTCGACAATGTCCTCATGAACTGGGCGCGCTTGAGCGGCGTCTACCGGCAAGCAACCGTGCTGCCGCGCCAGACCGCAAGCGTCTTCCCGCCTCGGTCGGTGCCGCCCGCGCGCGTCGCGAGCGTCTCGCTCTTCTAGGAGCGCGGCGGGGAAGGGCCCGGCGCCGAATCCGGTCGGGCTAGATCCGGAAGTCATCGCTCTCGGCCAGGCGTGCACGGCGGGCCAGCTTGGCGCTCACCTCGTCCAGCAGTTTCCGGACGACGGCTCGCCTGACCGGCACCGCCCATTCCGGGCGGACTTCCGAGCCATCGATGCCTTCGAGTTCTTCGAGCAGAACGATCAGGCCTTCCGGCATGTCGACGAATGCGTCGCAGATCATTGTGAAGAGCACGTCATGGCGCTCGATCAGGGGCTGCGGGATCGTCCCGCTTGCCTTGATGCGCACATAGGCCGCGACGATGTCGGTTCCGAGCGCGTGCAGGATGATCTGAAGCTCGTCCACAGTCATGGGCGACCGCTTCGTGGGGTCGCTGTGCAGCAGCAGTCCCAGGCGCGTCTTGCTGATGCCGGTGAGGGCGGCGAGCTTGCGTTGCGGGATGTCCTTTCGGTCCATCATGCACCGAATGAGCGGTACGAAATCGCGCAGGATCGTTTCGTCATCCGGCTCGAGCACGAACTATGATCCAGCTGTGGCGCGAGACGACATTAGCCCGCCTTATTCACCAAAAGTGTCCTGAAGGGTTGGCGGGAGTGGCGTAAGCCTCTGATCTGAATTAGGAACTGGGTGTCT
>NZ_JAINEZ010000085.1:0-22330 GCF_019873065.1 Sphingobium sp. PNB | reverse complement strand
CCGTCAGCCAGGCCGGAAGGATCGCTCGCGACACCATGATTGGCCTGCTCAAGACATGCGCCAAGCTGCGCATCTCTTTCTACCATTTCCTCGGCGACCGCTTCGCTGTCCCCGGCGCACCACACGTCCAATGGCTACCAGACCTCGTCCGGAACGCCCCAGCCTGAACGCACGGGAATCTGCCCCGGTTACCCCAGGCCGCCTCTAAGCCATTGATCATAATCGCTTTGTGATCGACGCCGTCCGATGTTAGAAAGACGCGCGGTTCCGATGCAGAAGGTTGTCGATGGACAGGAAATTGGCAAGCGAACGGGGTGCCGAACAAAAGGCGCTGGCGGCACGATGGACCATAGCCGCCGAAGCCATGGAGGCGCTGGCCGGCGCGCGGTCGATGGAAGCGATCATAAATGTCCTGCGGGCCTTTGCGCGCCGCGCGGTGGGGGCGGACGGCATCGCGGTCGTCCTGCGCGACGAGGACCAGTGTCATTATATCGCTGAAGATTCGATGGAACCGCTCTGGGCGGGGCAGCGCTTCCCGGCATCGAGTTGCGTGTCCGGATGGGCGATGGAGCATCATCGGACGGCGGTGATCCCGGACGTCTTCGACGATCCCCGCGTGCCGGTGGAGGCCTATCGCACCACATTCGTGCGGTCGATGGTGATGGTGCCGATCGGCCGCATCGAACCCATGGCCGCTCTGGGCGCCTATTGGTCCGAATTCGCGCAGCCCACCGACAATGAGATCGCGCTGCTGGAGGCGCTGGCCCGCGCCGCGTCCACCGCGCTGGAGAACGGGCGGCTGTTTGCGTCGCTGGAAGCGCTGAACGACCAGCTCGAACGCCGCGTCCGGGAACGCACCACGGAACTGGAGCGGTCGCAGGACAGCCTGCGCCAGGTCCAGAAGCTGGACATGCTCGGCCAGTTGACGGGCCATGTCGCCCATGACTTCAACAATCTGCTGATGCCGATCGTCGGCGGGCTGGACCTGATCCTGTCGGGCAAGCGGACGCCCGAATCGATCGAGCGGCATGCGACCATCGCGATGCAGGCGGCGGAGAGCGCGCAGACGCTGGTGCAGCGGCTCTTGACCTTTGCCCGCCGCCAGCCCCTGACCGCAAAGGCGGTCGACCTGTCGGACCTGCTTGGCGGGATGCAGGCCTTGCTGACCAGCACGCTGGGACCGCGGATCGCGCTTTCGGTCGATCTCCAGCCGATGTTGCCGCCGGTGCGCGCGGACGCCCATCAGCTTGAGGTCGCGCTGCTCAACCTGGCCGTCAACGGCCGCGACGCCATGCCCGATGGCGGCGCGCTCAGCATAAAGGCACAGGCACGCCAAAGCCGCCTGCCCGCCGCGCTGACGCCCGGTCCCTATGTCTGCCTGACCGTCAGCGACACCGGCACCGGCATGACCCCGGCGGTCAAGGCGGCGGCCATGGAGCCCTTCTTCACGACCAAGCCGTCCGGCCATGGCACGGGGCTTGGCCTTTCCATGGTCCATGGCCTTGCCGCCCAGCTTGGCGGCACGGTGGAGATCGACAGCGCCGTGGGGCAGGGCACCAGCGTCCGGCTATGGCTGCCCGTCGAGCGGGCGCCTGCCGTGAAGGCGACTTCCCCAGCAGTCGAGGAGGGGCCGAAAGAGCGTTCGGGCAAGGTGCTGCTGGTGGACGACAACGATCTCGTCCGGAACAGCACGCGGGAGATGCTGATCGACATGGGCTATGAGGTGGTGGACACCGACCGGGCCGAACGCGCGCTCAGCATGATCGAATCCGGCGACCGGCCGGACATCCTGATCACCGACCATATCATGCCGGGCATGACGGGGGTGGAACTGGCGCTGCGCCTGCGGGCCGATCATCCGCACATCGCGTTGCTGATCATATCGGGCTATGAGGGGGTGGACCTGATCGCGCCCGACATCACGCGCCTGTCCAAGCCCTTCCGGCATAATCATTTGCAGGCCTGCATAGCCGCGGCGCGGGCGCAGGCAGCCTGATCCGCATCCTGTTTCGGGGTCATGGCCCCTCTGCGGAGAAAAGCTTGGCGCAGGCCTGGCCCGGATATGTCCTGTGGCGCTTCGCTTCACTCTATTCAGGCCATCCCTGAAAAGGATGACTTTGCCGTGGATCGGAAGACGCGACCCAGGGCGCTTTCGCTTCGATGCCTGAGGCGGCGAGGCCCATTGACGGGACGGGCCTCGCCCTCTTTCCTCAGGCCGGTTGAGCGACGTCCACCGTGTAATGCGCACTGGTCTTGGCGGCGACTTCCTCCGCCGTCACGCCCGGCGCGCATTCGATGAGGCGGAACGGGCTGTCATGGTCGGGCCGCTGGAACACGCAAAGGTCGGTGACGATCATGTCGACCACATTCCTGCCGGTCAGCGGCAGGGTGCAGGCCGGGATGAACTTGGGACTGCCGTCCTTGGACGTGTGCTCCATGACGACGATGATCTTCTTGACGCCCGCGACCAGATCCATGGCGCCGCCCATGCCCTTGATCATCTTGCCCGGGATCATCCAGTTGGCGATGTCGCCATGTTCCGAAACCTCCATCGCGCCCAGCACGGTCAGGTCGATATGCCCGCCCCGGATCATCGCGAAGCTGTCGGCGCTGGAAAAATAGCAGCTCTGCGGCAATTCGCTGATCGTCTGCTTGCCCGCATTGATCAGGTCGGCATCCTCCTCCCCCTCATAGGGGAAGGGGCCGATGCCCAGCATGCCGTTCTCCGACTGCAGCGTCACTTCCACGCCGTCGGGAATATGGTTCGCCACCAGCGTCGGGATGCCGATGCCCAGGTTCACGTAGAAACCGTCCTGCAATTCCTTCGCCGCCCGCGCGGCCATTTCGTCACGAGTCCATGCCATTATGCGGCCTCCCTCTGGCGGACGGTGCGGAATTCGATTTTCTTGTCGTAAGGCGCTCCGACGATCATGCGCTTGACGTAGATGCCGGGCAGATGGATCGCATCGGGGTCGAGGCTGCCGGTGGGCACCACCTCCTCCACTTCCGCGACGCAGATCTTCGCCGCCGTCGCCATGGGCTGGTTGAAGTTGCGCGCCGTCTTGCGGAAGATGAGGTTGCCGCTCTCATCGGCCTTCCAGCCCTTGATGACCGCCACATCGGCGAAGATGCCGCGCTCCAATATATAATCCTGCCCGTCGAAGCTCTTCACTTCCTTGCCCTCGGCCACCGCCGTGCCCACGCCCGTCCTGGTGTAGAAGCCCGGAATGCCCGCGCCGCCCGCCCGGCAGCGTTCGGCCAGCGTGCCCTGCGGGCAGAACTCCACCTCCAGCTCCCCGGCCAGATATTGCCGCTCGAACTCCTTGTTCTCGCCCACATAGCTGGAGATCATCTTCCTGACCTGCCGCGTGCGCAGCAGCTTGCCCAGCCCCTCGCCATCGATCCCCGCATTGTTGGAGGCGATGGTCAGTTCCCTGACGCCCGAATCCCGGATCGCATCGATCAGCCGCTCGGGTATCCCGCACAGACCGAACCCGCCAGCGCACAGATGCATGCCGTCGAACAGCAAACCCTCCAACGCACTCGCCGCATCCGAATAAAGCTTTTTGACCATAAGCATGCCTCTCCTTCGGATCGCCATTCTGGCGGAGGCCAATTATCATTTCTAATGATTTGTTTTTTGCTTTAGCCAAAAGCCATGTCTATCAATCGCATCGGCCTCTTCCATCTGGAAACCCTGCTCTGGATCGACCGGCTCGGCACGTTCGCTGCGGCGGCGGAGCGGTTGAACACCACCCAGCCGGCGATTTCGGCGCGGGTAAGGGAACTGGAGAGCCATCTGGGCGCCCGCCTGTTCCGCCGCGAAGGCCGGACCATGTCCTTCACCCCCGCCGGGCGGCAACTGGTGCGCGATTGCGGACCTCTCTGGAGCGATCTGCAGAGCATGCTGCTGCGTTGCGGCGGATTGGCGGAAGCGAGCGGCGTGGTCCGCATCGGCGCAGGCGAAATCGCCGCGGCAAGCTGCCTTCCGGACTTCGTGTCGCAATTGAAGGGGGCGATGCCGCATGTCAGCCTGGAACTGGAAATCGACCTGACCGCCAACCTGATCCAGCAATTGCTGGTCGGGCGCGCCGATATTTCCTTCGCGGCCGGGCCGATCGCGCATCCGGCGCTCCAGTCGCGTCCCATCGGCGGGGTGAGCCTGGTCTGGCTCGCCAGTCCCGCCATTGCCGCGTCATTCCACGGCGATGCGGGGGACCGCACCATTCCGATCTGGTCGCTGGCCAGCCATTCCCCGATCTATGGGCGGATGCGCGACGCGATCGCCGCTTCGCAGATCGCCCGTAAATCGCTCAACCTGTGCAACAATGCGCGGATGATGATCGACATCGCCAAGGCGGGTGGCGGGATCGGCATCTTCCCGGAACCCATGGCCCGCGCCGACCTGATGAGCGGAGCCCTTGTGAAACTGGAGGGCATGCCGGCCCTGTCGCCCATCGAGTTTCATGTGGCCAGGCGTATTTCGGACAATGATCCGGTGATCGCCGCCATTTTCGAGCAGGCGAGCGCGCTGCGGCTGGGGCCGGAGGGCGAGGCCTGACCGCTGTCGAGACGGGCTTCAGGAACCCAGCGCCTGATTGGGATCGACGGTCCTTATGCTGCCGGGCATGTCGCGGCTTTCGGCCGGAGTGGCGGCGGCCGGGCCGCCCGGCGCCACGTCCGATCCCAGGGAAACCTCCTTGTCGACATAGACCTCGAACAGCGTGCCGGCCGGCAGCTTGACGTCCTTTCCGCGGACGATCACCGCCAGCGGCAGGAAGACGATGCCCGCGCCCACCGCGCCCAGGGTGCCGGACTTGCCCTGGGAATTGCGCTGGCCGCGCACCGGCACGTCCATCCCGCCCGCCCTGACCGTGCTGACCTTGATGTCGAGCTTGCCCGATCGGCCGAGCAGGCCATTGTCCCTGACGCGGCTCACTTCCCCCACCGCCGGGCTGCCGGCGGGGATGAGCGTCACGCCGCCGATCGTCACCGGCTTGGCCACGGCCAGTTCGATCCTGTCGCCGACGCGGGCGGATTTGGAGGAAATCTCCTGCCGGGTTTCCAGTTGGATGGCCATGCCTTCGGGAAGGATCGTCGATTGGGCAAGGGCGGGACCCGCGCTCGCCGCCAGCAGCAGGGGGATGGCAGAGCGTATCGGCAATGACAGGCGAATCATCGGTCCATCCTCTCCGCTTCGGCGGCCACGCCCCCGACCGCCGTGCAATTTACGCTTCCGGGGCCAGGGCATCAAGGAACGAGTCGGACCTGGCGCGGGCGAACGGCAGCTATTGCCGCGACGACCTTCGGCTGTGCCGACCGTCAGCCAGAGCGCGCCGCGTTCAATCGGGCGCAGGTCGCGCCTTCGCGCGGATGCCGATGCGGGAGACGGTCGGGCGGACGCCGGCCGATCCCGGCCCTCAGGGTTTCGCCTGTCGGGTCGAACTGCGTTCCACCCTGTCAGGACGAACTCAGGCGGATGCCCTTTGCCCGGACGGCGCGAACGCCTGCGCCAGCGGTCCCGCCATGCCCAGCACCGTCAATTCCCCGTCCATCAGCATCCTGCCGGCCTGCTTGCGCTGCACCTTGCCGCTGGTCGTGCGGGGGATCGCGCTGGCGGGCACCATCACCAGATCGGTGATGGCCAGTTCCAGCCGCTCCATGGCCGTGGCGCGCAGCCGGGCGGCAAGGTCCTGGAGTTTCTCGTCCGACAGGGACCGGGCGTCGTCGCGCTTCATCTCCGCGATCAGGACGATATGCTGCGCATCGCCCATCTCGATCTCCACGGCGGCGGCGCTTGCCTGTCCCACCGTGCCGGAAAGTTCCGACCAGATCTGTTCGACATCGCTGGGCGCATGGTTGCGGCCCCGGACGATGATCAGGTCCTTGAGGCGGCTGACGATGAAAAATCCATCGGCCGTGGAAAAGCCGAGATCGCCGGTGAGCAGGAACGGCCCGCCTTCGTCCAGCCGGCCGAAGCTCGCCTCCGTCGCGGCGGGATTGTCGATATAACCGGCGGTGATGTGCGGGCCGCGCAGCCAGATTTCGCCCACCGCGCCATCGGGCAGCGCCTCGCCGGTTTCGGGATCGACGATCCGCGCCTCCGCCCCGGCCATGGCGGGGCCGCAGCAGGCGAGGTCCAGCACGGCGTCCCCGCCGGCGCTCTCCTCCGCCCGACCTGCCGCGAGAGCGCGGCTGTCGTAGCTCTTGACGATGGGGTCGCTCCGGGGCGGAACCGCGATGGTCACGAGGGTGGATTCAGCCAGCCCATAGCAGGGCAGGAAGGCGCGCCTGTCGAAACCGGCACCGGCAAAGCATTCGGCAAAGCGGTCGAGCGTGGCGGGCCGCACCCGCTCCGCCCCGTTGAACGCGACGTGCCAGCCCGACAGGTCGAGACCGTCCGGCATGCCCCGCCGCGTGGCATGGTCGACGCAAAGGTCGTAGCCGAAATTGGGCCCGCCGCTGGTATGCGCGCGATAGCGGGAAATGAGTTGCAGCCAGGACATCGGCCTGTTGATGAACGCGGCGGGCGAGGTGATCACGCAGGTCGAGCCCAGGAACAGCGGTTGCAGGATGTTCCCGAACAGCCCCTGATCGTGATAATGCGGCACCCAGCCGACGAAATGGGAATCCCGGTCGTGGCCGAAGGCGGCGCGGATCATCGTCTCATTGGCGATGATGTTGCCATGGCTGATCATCACCCCCTTCGGGTTCGACGTGGTGCCGGAGGTGAACTGGAGCACGGCGAGCCGGTCCGGCGCGAGCGCCAGCGGCGAGAAGGCGTGCGATTCCGCCGCGAGCGCGGCAAATTCCAGATAGCGCACCGGGCCGGCGGACAGGGCGGCGGACAGTTCCTCCCCGAACAGGCCGGCCATGCCGTCGTCCAGCAGGATGCAGTCGGGCCGGATGTCGTCCAGCATGTTCAGGATATTCCGAAGCCGCGCTTTGCGCCGGCCGACCGGGGCGAGCGGAATGGCGACGCCGCCGACCGCGAGGCAGGCAAGCAGCGCGAGCGCGAAGTCGGTCCCCGCCGAGAAGAGGAGGGCGATCCGGGGACCGGCCGGCCCCCCCGCCGCCAACCCCCGTGCCGCCATGGCGCCGGCAAGCTGCCCGACCTGCGCCGCCACCTGCGCATAGGTCAGGCTGCTCTGCGGACCGTCGCCCTGGTCGAATATCAGCGCCGGCCGGTCCGGGACGCTGTTCCCATGGTCCAGTACGATGTCGACGATCGACCGGCTGAAGTCTATCTGCATCTTTTTTGCGAACCCGATGCTTTGGAGCCTTTTCACATGGAGCGAAAACGCCCAGTCCTTTGATGCCGCATGGTCCCGGTCGCCAGGCGATTCCGCCCGGTGACCGGGATATTCCGGTCATTCCGTCGCGAAGGCTATCCGGAGCAGGCCGATCTTCCGCATGCGGAAACCGGCGGCCGACATGCGCAGATAACGGGAATATTTCTCGACCGGATGGATGGCCGGATCGACCACCCCGCTGCGGACCGCGCCGCGCAGCCGGTTGCTCCACATCTCGCAGGTGCGCGCATAGTCCAGCCCGTCGTCGCGCAGCCGCTCGACGCGGAACAGACCCTTGCAGGCGACCACGATGTCCTCCAGCGTCGGCAGTTCCGCCGCCGGGAAGATCTCGTTCGCAATGAAGGGATTGGCGTCCTCCGGCGACATCCTGCCATAGGCGATGGTCTGGAGCGACAGACGGCCCTTCCCTTGCATCCAGTCGCGGCAGGCCTGGAAGAATTCGCGGTACACGCCGCGGCGCTCGTCCACGCTCTGCTGCGGATGGGCGAAATGCTCGAACGCGCCGACGGAGATGATCGCATCGAACGGCCTGTCGGGACGATAGTCGTGCCAGTTGGAAAGGACCGCGCCGATGCCGGGATCGCCCGATTGCTCGATATAGGCGAGCTGTTCCTCGCTCAGCGTCAGGCCGACGCATTCGGCGGCGCCATGCCTGCGCCGCAGGTTGCGCATCATGCCGCCCCAGCCGCAACCGACGTCCAATATGCGCATGCCCTCGCCTGCGCCGACCGATTCCGCATGATAGTCGAGCTTGCGCTGCTGCGCCTCCTCCAGCGGGGCGTCCTTGGGCAGGCCGTCCCACATCGCGCTGGAATAGGTCATGCTGGGGTCGAGCCACGCCGAATAGAAGTCGTTGCCGACATCATAATGGTGGCGGATGGCGGCGGCCGATCCGCCAAATTCGATCTGTTCGTCCTGGATCATGGCTGGACGCCGCCCTGCTGCGCCGCCATGTCGCTGACCGCCGCGGCGATGCCCGTCGCCGCGTCGCGGATCGCTTCCGCCTCGAACAACAGTTCCAGCGGCAGTTCGTCGGGCAGGTTCAGCCAGTTCTCCAGCTCCACCATCAGCGAGATCGCCTTGGCGGAATCGATCCCGAAACTGTCGAACGGCGCATCGGGAGAGACGGCGGCGGGCGCCACATTCACGATTTCAGCGATGCGGGCAATGATCCAGCTTTCGATTTCCTCTGCCGATGCCTGTCGAATAAGGTCGGAATTCATCAATGTCCCCCTGAAGCCGAACGGGTCGCCCCGAATCTGCCATAATAGACGTCCGCCCCGGTCGTGGCGGACGGGTGTGTGACGGAACCGATCTCCGGCTGGGCGGCGATCTTCTGCAGTTCCGGATGCTCGCGCGCCAGCCGGGCCGCCGCGACGTGCACATTCTCCTCCTCCGGAAGAAGCTGGTCGATGGTGATGTGCGAAGGCCGGGGCAGGCCCCACATCTGGCGCATCTCGTCGAGCGCGGCCTGCGACACCTCCACCTCATAGGCGACGGCCTCCCCCTGGCCGTAGTCCATGGCGGAACCGAGCAGGGTCAGCTTCCAGCCGACGCCGTAGCAGAAGCTGAGCATGCGGACATCGGTGAAGCCCACGCAACGGTCGATCCCGGCCTCATAGGCCAGTTCCAGCGGCGCGATCATGCACGCGGCCTTCCGTCGCAGATTGTGGCGGCGCATGCCCCGCTCAATGCAGAATCCGCGGCTCAGTTCCCAGGTGCGCCCGTCGTCGATGGGGCGGATGCCGGCCGGCAGGACATGCGAAAAATGATCGAGCAGCATGGAACAGTCGTCGGTGGGGCGGAAACGCAGCCCCATGACGACCCGGTTCTCGGTCGAAAAGCCTATGATGTTGCTCGCGCGCGCATCATCATATTCGTCATATTCCAGTCCGTCCTCGACCCTGAGATCCCAGCCGAGCTGGTTGACGAACACCTCCGCGCGGGCCTGGTGCAAATCTCTGATCTCGTCCTGGTACAGTGCGGAATTGTTCTTCGAAATCAGATGAATCAAATCCGTTCGTCCCCCGCATGCAGCGGCAGCGCCTGTAACATATTATACAGGGGAGGTCATCGGAAAGTTGCAGGGTGCAATCCATGTTCCCCGCAAAAATCCGGTCGATGAAGGGGGTTCAGGCGGCCTGCTTCTGCCGGGCGCGCTGGACATGCACCTTCACCGCCTGGACGGAGCGGTCGAGCGCCTCGGCAATGTCGAGGTCGCACCACCCGGCCTGCCGCTGGTCGAGTCAGAACAGCTCGGTCTCGGTCAGGGCGGAAGCGGCCAGATCGTCGCGCGCGTCGAGCAGGGCGATGCCCCGGCACAGGTAGAGCGTCGCCATGGCGTGCAGGTTCGCGCGTTCCTCCGGGCTTTCCAGCATGCTCAGCAGGCGGATCTCCACCTCATATTGCCGTTCGTCCCAGCCGGTGATCGGAAAGCAGATCTGCGGCAGGACCTCCGGCTGTGCGATCGGCCCGCACCAGCCGGTCTCACCGAACAGGAAGCGCCGCTCCCCATCGCCGACAGCGTAGCAGGCATGGCTCGCCGCCTGAAGGCCCAGGGCCTGGCTGAAGCGGGTGACGAGGCTCTCGATGCTGAGCGTGCCGTCGACCCCCGCGATGAAATCGGCGGCGGTGGTCGAACTTCCGGCGCGAAGCTGGGTGCTGGGGATATATTCGCTCATGGTTCCTCACGCGGCATATGCCTGCCGTCATGCCGCGTCAGGTCTTAAAAGCGGGTTAAGCGTGCCTTCCTGCCGCCTGCTTCCTGTTTGCGGCGGAACGAGCGTTCGCCGGGGTGCGGGGCTGCCGGCCGCAGAGCGCAAGCTCGTCCGATCCGGAGCCGGACGCAGGAAGAGTTTAACCAGCGGTTTACCAAGTCCGCCTATGATCGGCGGATTGAAAAAATATAGCGGGTTTCGTGGGCGATGACGAATTTTGGGTACAGGCGGCGATGGAAGTGGGCACTTCTGGTTTCCGCGACGATCGAACTGGCAGCTTCCGGCACGGCCTGGGCGCAGGCCCCGGCCGATGCGGACATGCGCGCCGACATCACGGTGACGGCGCGCAAGGTGCCGGAACCGCTGCTGAAGGCGCCGCTGGCGGTCACCAGCATTTCGGGCGATTCGATCGTGGCGGCGGGGTTGCAGACCATCACCGACCTGACCCGCATGGCCCCCAATGTCGACATCGGCGGGGGCATTGCAGGCCAGTTGCAGGGGCAGATCTCGATCCGCGGCATCTCCACCCTGGTCCGCAATATCGGGCTGGAAACCGGCGTCGGCATCTATGTGGACGATGTCTATGTCGGCCGGCCGGAAAATTTCGTCCAGCATCTTCTGGATGTCGACCGGGTGGAAATCGTGCGCGGCCCGCAAGGGACGGAATATGGCAAGAACACCATCGCGGGCGTCGTCAACGTCCAGACGAAGCAGCCCGACGCCGATCCCGGCGCCTCCATCCGGCTGGACGCGGGCAATTACGATTACAGGCGGGGCGAGGCAGTGCTGGGCACGCGCCTCAACGAACGGCTTTCGGTGCGCGGCGCGGTGGCCTATGCCCGGCAGGACGGCTTCTACAAGCATCTGTCCGGCGGCAGGGATGCGGGATCGACCGACCTGCTGACCTGGCGGCTGTCGGCCAAATATGCGCCGACCGACCAACTGTCCTTCATCGCCCGGTGGGAGGGGCTGCGCGACCGCGGCACGCCCGCCTTCTTCCAGGCGGACGCGCTGGCCGGCTATCCGGCGGATTTCCCTTCGCGGGAGCCGCTGCACATCAACAACAACCGGCCCAACCGGCTGCACCGCGACAGCCAGGGCATTTCGCTGAGGACGGAATGGGCATCGGACGCGATCACGCTGACGGCCATCACCGCCTATCGGGATTCCTCCTATCATGCCTCGCTGGACGACGATCAGGAGCAGGTCGACTTCGTCTCCGCGGACAATTTCAGCGACGATTCCCATTTCTTCAGCCAGGAACTGCGGCTGGCGGGCGGCACCGGCAAGCTGCGCTATCTGCTGGGCGCCTATTATTTCGACCAGATGGTGCGCACCGACCGGGGCCTGGGTCTGGGCGCCGATACCGGCGTGCCGGGCGAACCGATGCTGACCACCAAGGGCAGCGTCAAGACGGAGAGCGGGGCGCTGTTCGGGCGGCTCGACTATGAACTGACCGATCGCCTGTCGCTTTCCGCCGGCCTGCGCTACACCAGGGAGAAGAAGCGCGCCCATTTCGTCCAGGATGACGCCAGCGGGACGGGTATCTTCACCTATCTGGGCTTCCCGAACCTCACCTTCGACGGCCGGTCGACCGATGACGACCTGTCGCCCAGCGCGACCATTTCCTATGAGGTCGTGCCGGACGCCAATGTCTATGCGCGCTTCTCCCGCGGCTTCAAGAGCGCGGCTTACAATGTCGACCTCGCCTCCTCGCTGGGCGGGCTGACCGCGAGCCCGGAAAAGGCGACCAGCTATGAGGTCGGCTTCAAGATGCTGACGCTGGACCGGCGGATGCGGCTGAACCTTGCCGCGTTCCACACCGATTACGACCGGTTGCAGGTGTCGCAGGTGCTGGGCAGCGGGCTGGCGCTCACCAATGCCGGCCGTGCGCAGGTGGAGGGCGTGGAAGGCGAGCTGTCGCTGCAACTGACGTCCCGGCTGCGGCTGGAGGGGAATGCCGCCATTCTGGACGCACATTATAAGAGGTTCGACAATTGCGGCGTTCCCGCATCGGTCATTCCCTCTGTCGGCAGCCCCAGCACCGACTGCACCGGCAACGACCTGGTGCTGGCGCCCCATTTCACCGGCTATGGCGCCGTCAGCTATGAGGTTCCGGTGCGGATCGGCACGATCTTCGCCCGCGCGGACGTGGATCACCGGTCGACCGTCTATTTCGAGCCGACCAATTCGGACGCCTTCAAGGCCGGGCCGCGCACGCTGGTCAACCTGCGTTTCGGCCTGCGTCGCGGGCAGTGGGACATCGCCGCCTGGGTCCAGAACCTGACCGACAGGATCTACAAGACCTATGCCGACGACCGGTCCGGTCTGGGCGTGTACCGAACGGCGGCATACGGGCCGCCGCGCACCTATGGCGTCAGCCTTTCGGCGGCATTTTAGGACGTCGCGCTTGGGCGTGCTGGCTATGGCCCATATGGCGGCCATTAAGGAAATCTTAGCCAGCAAATGGTGAAACCTTCTTAAGGGCCGCGGCGCCGGGACAGCAGGAGTAGAATGGCGGACCAGATTTCATCGCGGTCACCTGATGAATTTCAAGGCAGGCAGGACCCGATGGATGGCGACCAGCAGATACTGGCGTCGGCAGGGGTCTTGCGGTGGTCGGTCGACGGGGATGGGCTATGCCATCCCGATGCCGCCACCGCGAGCCGTTTCGGCGTGCGGGACGGCCAGCCGCTGCTCCGCTGGTTCCGCGGCGTGCACCGGATCTTTCGCAAGCCCGTCCTCCAGCTTGCCCGTGCCGTTCTGCGCATGGGCAGGGCCGAAGCGACGCTGACGCTGGAGGATCGTGAAGGCATCATGAGGAATATGCGTGTCGTCGCGCGCATCCGTCGTGACGGGGCGGGCCGGCCGGCGGCCGACCTGGTGATGATCGACGTCACGACCGAACATGCCGAAATCGGACGGCTGCGCCGCAGCACGGAAAATCTGCGCCTGATCGTCGAATATAATCCTCAGCTTCCCTGGCTGGCCGATCCCGACGGCCGGATCATCGACTTCACCGATCGCTGGCTGGAAAGTTCCGGCCTGGACCGGGAGGAGGCGGAGGGCAATGGCTGGCTGGCGGCGACGCATCCGGATGACATCGGCCCGCTGACCCACCGGATCACCCATTCGCTGACCACCGGCGAGCCCTTCGACGTGCGCGTGCGGCTGATGGTCAACGACCAGTATCGCTGGATGCGGGCGCAGGCCTATCCCCGGCGCGACGAGGAAGGCCGGATCATCCGCTGGTACGGCTATACCGAGGACATCCATGAAAGCGTGCTGATCGAGGAGCAGATACGCTGGAACGCCGAGCATGATTCGCTGACGCAGCTGCCCAACCGGGCGATGTTCAACGCCTGCCTGGACAAGGCGCTGGCGAGCGCCATGACCGACTTCAAGAAGGTCGGCGTCTTCCTGCTCGACATCGACAATTTCAAGGACGTCAACGACCTGATGGGCCATCATGCCGGTGACGAGCTGTTGAAGAGCTTTGCCTCTCGCCTGAAGGAAATCTTCGCCGGCGACGGGGTGGTGGCGCGGCTGGGCGGCGACGAGTTCGCCATATTGATCGAGAATGTCGAAAGCCGGCAGCAGCTTGCCGATCTCGCCAATCGCGTCCTCACCATTCGGGAGACGCTGTTCGCCGCCGGGCGCTCGCTCGAATGCCGCGGCAGCATCGGCGTGGCCGCATTCCCCGAGGATGGCCGGGTCGCGACGGAACTGCTGCGCCATGCCGACCTGGCGCTTTATCGCGCCAAGTCGCTGGGCCGGGGGCGCATGCAGATGTTCGAGCAGTCGCTGCTGGAGGACATGCAGGAGCGCGTGGCCATGATCAACCGGGCGCGGACCGCCGTGCGCGACGGCACGATCATCAGCTATTATCAGCCCAAGGTGTCGTTGCAGACGGGCGAACTGGTCGGGTTCGAAGCGCTGCTGCGGTGGCGCGACAGTTGCGGCACCATCCGCTCGCCCGCCGAAATCTACGCGGCGTTCGACGATCATGACGTCGCTGACATGATCGGCCAGACGATGACCAGCCAGGTGTTCGCCGACATGGCCGCATGGCGCGCGCGCGGGCTGACGCTGGGGCATGTCGCCATCAACGTGTCCTCGGCCGAATTGCGGCGGGAACGCTTTGCCGGACGCTTGATCGAGACCATGGACCGCTTCTCCATCGCGCCCGATTCCATAGAGATCGAGATCACCGAAGGGGTGTTCCTGGGCGCGGGGTCGGACACGGTGCGCCGTTCCATCGACGAACTGCACATGTGCAACATCCCGCTGGCGCTGGACGATTTCGGGACCGGCTTCGCCTCGCTTTCCCATTTGCGGTCGCTGCCCGTCAGCACGCTGAAGATCGACCGTTCCTTCGTCAGCGGCGTGACGGCGCGCGAAAGCGATGCCGCCATCGTTTCCGCGCTGATCACGCTGGGCCGCGCGCTCAACATGAAGGTGGTGGCGGAAGGCGTCGAGGAAGCGGACCAGTCGGTCAAGCTGCGCGAACTGGGCTGCGACTATGCCCAGGGTTTCTATTTCGGCCGCCCCGCGCCGTCGGAGAATATTCCCGCGCTGATCCAGTCCTGGAGCGAGAATAGCGCCATCATCACCCTGAACCGGCGGGCCGCGCCCTGGCCTCCGCGCGGGATGCGCGGGGAAGGCCGCGCGGACTCGCTGACCGCCTGAGGGAAGATCGGATCCCGGTCAGGTGAGGCGCAGGGACGTGGTGCGGCTTCAATCCGCTCGCGCCTGGAGCATGCTGCGCCAGATCGGACGCCGGTCGCGTGCTCCAGCTTTCTGTTGTCCCATCCTTTCAGGCGGAAAACCGGTTCCAACCCGTCGACAGGCTTAGGGCAGCTTTTCCGCACGATTGGCTCTAGCCGTTGACGATGGTGCCCCCATTGGGATGCAGCACCTGCCCCGACATGTAGCTGGCGTCCTCGCAGGCGAGGAAGAGGAAGGACGGGGCGACTTCATTGGGCTGGCCCGGCCTGCCCATGGGCGTGCTTTCCCCGAAATGCTCCAGCTTTTCCGGACTTGCCCCGCCGCTGGGATTAAGCGGGGTCCAGATCGGCCCCGGCGCGACGGCGTTCACCCTGATGCCGTCCCCCACCAGATTTTCGGACAGCGACCGGGTGAAGGCGGTGATCGCCCCCTTGGTGCTGGAATAGTCGAGCAGTTCCTTCGACCCCTGATACATGGTGACGGAGGTGCAGTTGACGATCGCCGCCCCGCGCTTCAGATGCGGCCGCACCGCCTGCGTCAGGAAGAACATGGCGAAGATGTTGGTCTGGAAGGTGCGGCGCAGCTGTTCCTCGCTGATGTCGGTGATGTCGCTGTCCGGGTGCTGCTCGCCCGCATTGTTGACGAGGATGTCGATCCGCCCGAACTGCTCCACCACCTGCGCCACGGCCCGCTGGCAGAAGTCCCGGTCGCCCAGGTCGCCCGCGATGGCGAGCGCCCGCCGCCCTTCCGCCCGGACGATCCCGGCGGTCTTTTCCGCGTCGTCATGTTCGCAGAGGTAGAAGATCGCGACATCGGCCCCTTCGCGGGCATAGAGCGCCGCGACCGCCCGCCCGATTCCGCTGTCGGCGCCGGTGACGATCGCCACCTTGCCCGCCAGCCGGCCGGAGCCGGGATAGCGCGGTTCCCATTCCGGCTTGGGCTCCAGCCGGCTTTCATGGCCGGGCAGGCCATCCTCATGGATCATCTCTTCGGTATCGGGCATCGCAAATCTCCTTTCCCCGAAGAACACATTGCCTGCTGGGGAGTTCATTGGCTGGAGCCCGGTTCGGCGCGTGGATGGGGCGGATGGAGACATGCGATGGTTCTGAAAGCCCTGGCCCTCAACTGCACCCTCAAGGCGGGGGACGGCGAATCCAGCTCGACCGAGGCGATGATCGCGGTGCTGGCGAAGGCCCTTGCCGTCCATGATGTCGAACTCACCGGCACGGTGCGGGTCGCGGCGCTCGACATCAGGCCCGGCGTGACGTCCGATGAAGGAGAGGGCGACGCCTGGCCGGCGTTGCGCCGCAGGATATTGGACCATGACGTAGTGATCTTCGGCGGCCCGATCTGGCTGGGGCAGATCAGCAGCGTCGCCAAGCGGGTGCTGGAACGCATGGACGCCTTTCTGGGCGAGACAGACGACCGGGGCCGCATGCCGAGCTATGGCAAGGTTGCGGTCGCGGCGATTGTCGGCAATGAGGACGGGGCGCATTTTTCGACCGCGCAATGGTTTCAGGCGCTGAACGATGTCGGCTGGACGATTCCGGCCACGGCCGCCTGCTATTGGGTGGGGGAAGCCATGGGCTCGATCGATTTCAAGGATCTGGGGGAGGTGCCGGAGAAGGTGGAGAAGACCGCGAAGATGGTGGCGGGCAATGCGGCGCATCTGGCCGGCCTGCTCCGGTCCTCCCCCTATCCGGGCTGAACCCAGGTGGCGAAAACCGGCCGCGTCGCGCATATCCGGGAAAATATCGTCCTTTACGGCGCGCTGCTGGCCAATATCGGCATTGCGGTCGCCAAGTTCGTCGCCTCGGCCCTGACCGGCTCCTCCTCCATGCTGACGGAGGGGGTGCATTCGATGGTCGACAGCGGCAACCAGTTGCTGCTGCTCTATGGTCAGGCCAGGGCGAAGAAGCCCGCCGACGCCGCCCATCCCTTCGGCTATGGGCGGGAGCTGTATTTCTGGGCCTTCGTCGTCGCCATCCTGATCTTCGCGGTCGGCGCGGGCGTATCCATTTATGAAGGCTGGCTCCATATCCGGCAGCCGGAGCCGCTGCGCGGCCCCGCCGTCAACTACATCGTCCTGGCCATCGCCTTCCTGATGGAGGGCGCATCCTGGACCATCGCCGTGCGGGAATTCGGACGCAAACGCGGCCCCAGCAGTTGGTGGCAGTCGATCCGCCGGTCGAAGGACCCGGCCGGCTTCATCGTCCTGTTCGAGGACAGCGCCGCGCTGATCGGGCTGATCGTGGCGGCCATCGGCGTCTGGGCCAGCCATTATTTCGGCAATGCGCGGCTGGACGGCGTCGCCTCCATCGTCATCGGGCTGGTGCTGGGCGCGGTCGCGGTGCTGCTGGCGCGGGAGGCCAAGGGCCTGCTGATCGGGGAGAGCGCCGACCGGGCCATCATCGACACGGTCTGGGCGCTGCTCGACCGGCGGCCGGAGATCACCGCCGTCAATCACATCCGCACCATCCACACCGCGCCCGACGCGGTGTTCGTGGCGATCAGCGCCGATTTCGCCGACGATCTGCGCATGGGCCGGGCCGAAAGCCTGATCGAGGAGATGGAAAGCGAGATGAAGCGGGCGATTCCCGAACTCACCTCCATCTATATCCGTCCGGAAAAGCGGGAGGACGCCCTGGTCCAGCCGCGCGCTTCCGCCTGATGGCCGGCCCGCCCCGCCTGTTCGCGGCCTTCCACGTCCATATTCCGTCAATTGGCCCCTTGACCATCTGATGACGATCGTCATCTAACGTCGGTCGATCGATCCGGGAGGAAGGCCTTCATGCTGTCAGCGTCTCTCGCCCGCCAAATGGGCACGCGGCAAATCCATTATGGATGGGCGGTGCTGGCCGCGACCTTCTTCACCATGCTGGTCGTCGCCGGGGCCGTGGGCGCGCCCGGCGTGTTCATCATCCCCCTGCAAAAGGAATATGGCTGGAGTTCGGCGGATATTTCCGGGGCGCTGGCGATCCGTTTCCTGCTGTTCGGCGGGATGGGCCCGTTCGCCGCCGCCTTCATGAACCGCTTCGGCGTGCGGCGGATGATGCTGATCTCGCTGTCCATCATCGTCGGCGGGCTGCTGCTGTCGATGGGCATGACCCGATTGTGGCATCTCGTCATGCTGTGGGGCGTCGTCATCGGCATCGGCACCGGGCTCACCGCCATGGTGCTGGGCGCCACCGTCGCCACGCGCTGGTTCGCGCACAGGCGCGGGCTGGTCATGGGGCTGCTGTCGGCCAGCACCGCCACGGGTCAGCTGGCCTTCCTGCCGCTGCTCGCCGCGCTGACGGAGCGGTTCGGCTGGCGCGCCTCGGTCCTGCTGGTGTGCGGCGCGATCCTGCTGGCGGCGATGGTCGTGCTGCTGCTGATGCGCGACCGTCCCGCCGACCTCGGCCTGCCGCCCTATGGCGAGAGCGAGGTGCATCCCGCCCCGCCGCAGCCCGCCAGCTTCAGCGCCCTGCTGATGAGCCCGCTCCGCATATTGGCCGATGCCGCGCGGGTGCCCAGCTTCTGGATATTGTTCTTTTCCTTCTACATCTGCGGCGCCAGCACCAACGGGCTGGTCCAGACGCATTTCATCGCGCTTTGCGGCGACTATGGGCTGGAGGCGGTGGGCGCGGCGTCGATGCTGGCGATGATGGGGCTGTTCGATTTCGCGGGCACGCTGGCGTCGGGCTGGCTGTCGGACCGGTTCGACAATCGCTGGCTGCTGTTCTGCTATTATGGGCTCCGCGGCCTTTCGCTGCTCTATCTGCCGTTCAGCGACTTCTCTCTCTACAGCCTGTCGGTCTTCGCGATGTTCTATGGCCTGGACTGGGTCGCGACCGTGCCGCCGACGGTCAAGCTGACGGCGCAGCGTTTCGGACCGGAGCGGGCCAATGTCGTGTTCGGCTGGATCTTCGCCGGGCATCAGCTCGGCGCGGCGAGCGCGGCGCTGGCGGGCGGCCTTTCCCGCACCGTCTGGCAAAGCTATATGCCCGCCTTCGTCGCGGCGGGGATATTGTGCCTGATCGGCGCGGGGCTGGTGCTGCTGATCAATCGCGGGCGGAGCAAGACCTTCGTCCTCGCCTGACCGGCTGTGTGGAGAGGCTTGGATGCTGCAAGGAAAAATCGCCCTCGTCACCGGAGCCGGACGCGGCCTGGGGCGCGAGATCGCGCTGGGCCTGGCCGGGGCCGGCGCGCATGTCCTGCTCCATGGCCGGAATGTCCGGCAGCTTGAAGCGACCGCCGCCGCCATCGCCGCCTCGGGCGGGACGAGCGCGCCGCTGATCTTCGACCTGCAGGATGGCGAAGCGCTGCGGGCGGCGCTCAGCCCCTGCGGCCCGATCGACATATTGGTCAACAATGCCGGCCATCGCGACCGCAGGCCGATTGGAGCGCTGGACCGGCTCGCGGTGCGGCAGATGCTGGAGGTCAATCTGGTCGCGCCCTTCGACCTCGCCCGCACCATCGCGGCCGGGATGAAGGAGGGCGGGCGGATCGTCAACGTCACGTCCATCGCGGGCCAGATCGCTCGGTCGGGCGACGCGGCCTACACCATGGCGAAGGGCGGGCTGGACGCGCTGACGCGGGCGCTGGCGGCGGAACTGGGCAGTCGCGGCATCACCGTGAACGCCGTCGCCCCCGGCTATTTCGCGACCGAGGCCAATGGGGAGATGACCGCCGACCCGGCCGTCGCGGATCATCTCGCCCGCCGCACATCGCTGGGACGCTGGGGCCGGCCGGAGGAGATTGTCGGCCCGGTCCTGTTCCTGGCGTCGGACGCGGCATCCTACGTCACCGGACAGGTGCTGGCGGTGGACGGCGGCTACACCGCCCACTTCTGAAGCGATTCAGGCGGCCAACCCCCGCATCCGCAGCAGCGCGTCGACCTCCGGCGCGCGCCCGGCAAAGGCCCGGAAATTCTCGGCGGCGGGGCGGCTCGCCCCGGCGGCAAGGATTTCACGCCGGAAAGCGGTCGCCCCGCCGCCCGGAATATCGGCATGGGCGAAAATCTCGAACGCGTCCGCCGACAGCAGTTCCGCCCAGAGATAGGAATAATAGCCCGCCGCATAGCCGCCCGCGAAAATATGGCTGAACGCATGGGCAAAGCGGTTCCATTCCGGCGGATGGACCACGGCGACCGCCTTGCGCACCTGATCCAGCACGGCGTTGACCCGCGCGCCCTGTGCCGGGTCATAATCGCGGTGGAGCAGCAGGTCGAAGGTCGCGAATTCGATCTGCCGCAATATGGCAAGGCCCGCCTGAAACTGGCGCGCCGCCAGCAGCCGGTCGAACATCGCCTGCGGCAGCGGCTCGCCGCTGTCGACATGGCCGGACAGGCCGATCAGCGTGTCCCTGTCCCAGGCGAAATTCTCCATGAACTGGCTGGGCAGTTCCACCGCGTCCCATTCCACGCCGCTGATGCCGCCGATCGACGGCAGGTCCACCTCGGTCAGCAGGTGATGCAGCACATGGCCGAATTCGTGGAACAGCGTCACCACGTCATTATGCGTCGCCAGCGAAGGCCGGTCGCCCGCGGGCGGCGCGAAATTGGTGGTGAGATAGGCGATGGGCAGATGCAGCCGGTCGGCATCGCGGAAGCGCGAACGGCACACGTCCATCCACGCCCCGCCCCTTTTGCCCGCCCGCGCGAACAGGTCGAGATAGACGCCCGCCACCACGCTGTCGTCCGCGTCCAGCACGTCGTAGAACAGCACGTCCGGATGCCAGGTCGGCACGCCCTGCCGGGCGACGAGGCGGACGCCGAACAGCCGCTCGATCAGCGCCTGCGTGCCCGCAAGCACGCGGGGCAGGGGAAAATAGGCCTTCAGCGCCTCCTGATCCACGCCATGCAGCGTGCGGCGCATCGCTTCGGCCACATAGGAAAGGTCCCATGGCTGCACATCGTCCAGCCCCAGATGCTCGGCCGCGAAGGCGCGCGCCTCCGCCAGTTCGCGTTCCCCCACCGGCCGCGCCCGCTTGGCGAGGTCGGTCAGGAACGTCAGCGCCTCGTCGGCGTCGGCCGCCATCTTGGTCTCCAGCGAATGGGCGGCGGAATCGGCAAAGCCCAATATCTGCGCGGCTTCATGACGCAGCGCCATGATCGCGTCGATCCGTTCGCTATTGTCGTGGCTCCTGTCCTCCGCCTGATCGGAGGCGCGGCTGTTGTAGGCGCGATAGACCCGCTCCCGCAGCGCCCGGTCCTGCGCATGATAGAGGATCGCCAGCACGCTCGGCTGGCGCAGCGTGATCAGCCAGCCGGTCAGCCCCTTTTCCTGCGCATAGGCGGCCAGGATCGCCTTGTCGCTGTCCGGAACGCCCGCCAGCGCCGCCTCGTCGGTGACATGCTCGCTCCAGGCTTCGGTGGCGTCGAGCACCGCGTTGCCGAATTTGGTGCTGAGGTCGCTCAACTCCACGCCGATGTCCAGGAAACGCTGCCGCGCCTCCCCCTCCAGCGCGACGCCCGCCAGACGGAAGCCACGCAGGGCGAGATCGACGGCCCGCTGCGCGGCGGGCGGCAGGCTGGCGAAATCGGGGCGGGCGGCGAGGCGGGCGACGGCATCGTGATGGGCCCGGTTCTGGCCCGCCTCCATCAGATAGGCGGTCATCAGCGCCTGCGCTGCGGCGTGCGCTTCCCGCAATTCGGGCGTGTCGGCGACGGAGGCGAGATGCCCGACCGGCGACCAGACCCGCGACAGCAGGAAATCGGCGCGCTCGGCGGCCAGGATGACCGCGTCGAAATCATCCTTCCCGCTCGCGGTGATCCCTTCGATGGCCGCGCGGTGGGCCGCGATCGCTTCCTCCATGGCGGGGATGACATGGGCGGGCCGGATGGCGGCGAAATCGGGCAGGTCGCTGTCGGCAAGGAGGGGATTGGCGGTCGTCATGGCTACTCGTGGCTTGCGGGCCTCCGTGGCAGGAGGAACAGCCTCTAATTGGGCGCGGGCGAGCGGCTGTTCAAGCGTTTCCGGTCAGGCGAGCGTCAGATAGATTTCCGCTTCGATGACCCAGTCCGCGCCGACCTGCCGCCATTTGGCGCTGTAGGTGCCGGATGCGAGGGGACGGTCCGAACCGGCGGTCACGCCCTGCCATCGGCCATTCTCCATCGCGATGGGTTCGACCGGCGAGGCGACGATATGCTCCGGCGTGCGGGTGTAGATGGTGCGCTCCGCTGCGGCGAATTCCCGCTTCCACGCCTGAAGCTGCGCCTTGCGGCCGGAGATCACCGCGCTGTCCGATCCGGTGACGAGCATGGCCTGGGGCGCGAGCAGGGGACCGATGGCGTTCAGGTCCGCCTCCGCCAGGGCGCGGTTGAAATCGGCGCGGCGCATGCGGATGGCAAGGTCGGGGGATGTCGTCATCGGGCGGCTTTAGGATTCTTGACCGGAAATGGCCAATCCAAGACATTCCCCTCCCGTAAACGGGAGGAGTTAGGGGTGGGCGCGAGCGTAGCGAGCTTCTGACTTAGCCGTTGAAAATTCACGCTGATGCCGCGCCAGCCCACCCCCTAGCCCCCTCCCGCCTGCGGGAGGGGGAATGTCCTGATTTCACCCCGGAAAGCCGCTCAAATCCGCATCTGGT
>NZ_JAINEZ010000084.1:0-22984 GCF_019873065.1 Sphingobium sp. PNB | reverse complement strand
GAAAGCTCGTCGTCACCGCGAACGCCATGCTCAAAGCCGATCGATGCTGGACGCAATCTCCAGCTTGATCATCACGGATACTCTAGCCCTCAAAACCCGCCGGTTCCGCCCAATCCGGGTGCACCCAGGCCATCGCCTTGAACAGCGTCCCCATGGCATCCCCGGCGGTCAGGCGCAGGCGGGCTGCCTCCACCTCCTCGGCGCGGGCCGGCGTCGTGCGGGCGAGCTGATCGGCGCGGGCGTCGATGCCCAGCCGGCGCAGGAAGGCGCCCTGACCGACCGGCCCCATCACCCGAAGCCCCGCCTGCCGCGCCATATTGCCGATCATGGTGAAGTCGACATGGGTGGTGAGGTCGCTTTCGCCCGGCTCCAGAAAGGGGTCGGCGAAGCGGTGCGCTCGCACCGCCTGCAACGTGTCCCCCAAGGCCGGCCCCTCATAGCCATAGTCGACGATGATCGCGGCGCCGCCCTGCCGGGCGATCCTGTGCGCGAGTTCCAGCGCGACCGCGGCCCCGGCCAGCGGCGTTTCCAATATCGCGCCTTCCGGCGCTTCGGCGGCGAGGGCGGGGATGCCCGACTCGACGCGGCGATAGCCAGCCATGGGCGCGAAACGATCGGGTTGGCCCGGATCGGGGCAGATCACCACCCGTTCGCGCCATTCCTTTCCGCTGCGCACGATCTGGCGCACGGGCAGCGCGTCGAAAAATTCGTTGGCGACGACCAGCAGCGGCCCCTGTTCGGGCAGGCTGGAGACAGTGTCGTGATGGAAGATGTTGGGGATGATCGTCCTTTGCCGCTCCCGCAGGCTTGGGCTGGTCTCCACGAAATGCACCCGTGGGACGAGCGACAGGCCGGCCATGGCCCGGAGGGCATCGGAAGCGAGCGTGCCGCGCCCGGGGCCTAGTTCGACATAGCCGATCTCCGGCCGGCTGCCCGACCGCATCCAGACGTCCGCCAGGCACAGTCCGACCAGTTCCCCGAACATCTGGCTGATCTCCGGCGCGGTGGTGAAGTCGCCGGCGGCGCCCAGCGGGTCGCGAGTGCCGTAATAATGCTGGTTAGCCTCCGCCATATAATGGGCGATGGAGATCGGCCCGCCCGACGCGATCTGGCGCGCCAGGCGTTCCGACAGGCTGGGTTCAGCTGACACTCGCGCTGCCCGCGACCGGTTCCACGCGCACGCGGCGGCTCCTGGCGGTGAAGATCAGGTACAGGCCGCCCAGGATCATCGGCACGCACAGCCACTGGCCCATGTGCAGGCCGGTGCGCGCGGCGAATTCCATGAGCTGCGCGTCGGCCTCGCGGAAATATTCGACGCCGAAGCGGAAGATGCCATAGCCAAGCAGGAAGATGCCCACCAGCATGCCGGGCTTGTAGCGGGCGCGGGTCTTCCAGAAGGCGAAGGCGAGGATCAGGAACAGCACTATGCCTTCCAGGAAAGCCTCGTAAAGCTGGCTCGGATGGCGGGGGAAGGCGCCGCCGGTCGGGAAGATAATCGCCCAGGGCACGTCGGTTTCCTTCCCCCACAGCTCCCCGTTCACGAAATTGGCGAGGCGGCCGAAGAACAGGCCGAAGGGCACGCAGCAGGCCACGAAATCATGGATGCGCAGCCAACTGAGCTTCTCCTTGCGCGCCATGTAGAGGATGCCGAGCGACACGCCGATGGCCCCGCCATGGAAGGACATGCCGCCGTTCCACAGCTTGAAGATGTCCAGCGGATGGCGGAGGATTTCGGGCTGGTAGAAGAAGACATAGGCCAGCCGCCCGCCGATGATGATGCCCAGCGTCGCATAGAAGATCATGTCGTCGGCATGGCGGCGCGCCATGGGCGAACCGGGCTGGGCGATCAGCTTCAGCAGATACCAGTAGCCGATCAATATACCCGCCAGATAGGCGAGGCTGTACCATTTCAGCGTGAAGAAGCCGAGGTCGAGCGCGACAGGGCTAAGGCCGAGCTGGTCGAAGCGGATGGCCCCCGAAGCGGCGGCGGCAAGGTCAAGGATCAAGTTGGCGTTCCCCTTGGGAAATTCGGCCCCCGCCATAGAGCAAGGTGGGGGACGGAGGAAAGGGAGGAAGTTGACGGGGCCGGTTCATGAAGTCCGAACGACGTTCCCGGCCATGGTGGTGGCAAGTTGCGGCGGCCTTGAGACGGAAAGGGCGCCACTCGACCAGACAGGGGGCTTTGCATGCGTCAGGACCGACCTTGCAATCCTGCCTTCCCCAACGAGGGATCGGGCATCCCCGCCATCCGACCGTCCTCACCCCTTCGAAATCCGCCAGCGCCGGGAAACCTGTTTCCACAAACGGCAAACCGAAATTCAGCCCCCGATCTTCGCCCGCGCAAAGGCGACGAGCGAGCCGAACGTCTCGAACGTATCGCCGTCTATATCCTCGTCCTCGATCAGGATGCCGAAGCGGTCCTCCATCTCGGTGAGCAGGCCCGCAACGGCCATGGAGTCCAGTTCCGGCAGCGCGCCGAACAGCGGCGTATCCGCATCGAAGGCGTCCACCCGGTCCTGCGACAGGGCCAGCACATCGCGCAGCAAGGCGCGCATCATCGTTTCAATATCCATTGCCCGGTCGACCGGTTGTGCATTGTCCGCCCGCATGATGGGCGCCTACCTAGTCGTTCCGCCGCTAACCTACAAGCGCCGAAATGGCCGCACGCGCGGCGGGCAGCCAGACCGAAGCGCGTCGGGGGTTGAAGAAATCCAGCCGGTAGAGCGTTTCCCGTTCCTCCATCCAGTCGGTCTTGTAGCCATTGTCGCCCGTTCCATAATCGATCGTCGCGACATGATCGCGATCGATGGCGTGCGCGAACATCGCATGGCTGAGCAGGCTGCCGGGGGAGGCGCCGTCGAACGCCTGATCATGGGCCAGCTTGTGAATGAGGGCGGTGCCGTTCTCCACCGTCCACAGCTGGGTCGCCACTGGCTGCTCCTCCAGCCGCGCAAAGCCCAGCCGGAGCGTCCCGGCGGCGCTTTCCCGCTGGGCCAGCGCATGGAGAAAGCCGAGATCGGCCTCCGGCTTCTTCCAGCTTCGTTCCTGCACGGCGGCATAGTCGCGCCACAGCGCCTCGGTCAGCCGGTCCGCGATGCTGAGGGTGAAGCGGCTCGCGCGGTTCTTGCGCGCGATCAGCGTACGCAGGCGGCCGGGCCGTTGCGCCCAATATTGCTCGAAAGTCCGCCCATTCAGGTGCAGCATATGCCGCCCCCCCATCGGCCGCCGGACGCTGAACCAGCCTGCACGGCGAAAGGCGTCGAGCAGCATGTCCGACGCGGCCGTGACCGGATAGAGGTCGATCTGGGCGCTGTCCGTCAACAGAGACTGGGCGATGACTTCGATCAGGCGACGACGGACGGTCTCGTCCGAAGGGCCAAGGAAGACCGGCCCCCAATCGAAGCTGTACCAGTTGGCGAGCGCGCCCAGCCGTCCCGCTCCGGACGAAAGCAGGAAAAGCCATGCCTGACACTCCCCCTCCAACGCCTGGAAGATGCGGACGTCCGTCGTGGAAAAGCAATGCGCATGGAGCGATTCGAACCAGTCGATGCGGTCGAACAGCGACGGCGTGCCGGCGCGGTCGAGCGCTGAACCCAGCACCTGACGCGCTTGGGCGACGCTGCGATATTCCCTTGCGACCAGCAAACCATTATCTCCCCGTCGACAGCATCGCCTTTAGGAAAAAAGTCTGGAGATGGAGTTAAGCGATTCCCCCGCGCCCATGGCGGCCCCCATGATCGACGGCGCGCAGGTGCGGCCGATCGACCATCTGCTGCTGCGCGGCGACGCGGAACGGCCCGCGCTGGACGGGCGCTCGGGCACGCAAAGCTATGCGGAGCTGGAAGCGACATTGGGGCGGCTGGCGGCATGGCTTGCCCGATTCGGGCTGGACAAGGGCGCGCGAGTCGCAAGCTGGGTCGCAAAGGGCCCGGTCGCGGCCCTGATGCCGCTCGCCGCGCCCCGCGCCGGGCTGGTCCATGTGCCGGTCAATCCGCTGCTCAAACATGCCCAGGTCGCGCACATATTGGCGGACAGCGGCGCGTCGCTGCTGATCGGGACGGCCAGCCGTCTGGCGACCCTGACGCCGGGCGACGTGCCGGGGCGATGCGACCTGCACCGGGAGGATGATGCGGCCTGCGCGATGAGCGGCGGGGAGGCGCTGGCCCCGTCCCATGCCGCGCCCGACGAACTGGCCGCAATCCTCTACACCAGCGGATCGACCGGGCGGCCCAAGGGCGTGATGCTGAGCCACGCCAATCTCTGGCTGGGCGCGGTGTCGGTGGCGGAATATCTGAAGCTGACGGCGGACGACCGGACGCTTTGCGTGCTCCCCTTCAGCTTCGATTACGGGCAGAATCAGCTGTTTTCCACCTGGTTCGCCGGCGGATGCGCCTGTCCGCTCGATTATCTGACGCCGCGCGACGTGGTGAAGGCGGTGGATCGGTGGGACATCACCACCCTCGCGGGGGTGCCGCCGCTCTGGGTGCAGTTGACCGAACTGGACTGGCCCGCCGATGTGGCGGCGAAGCTCAGGCGGCTCACCAATAGCGGCGGCGCGCTGACGCGGCCCCTGGTGGCGAAGTTGCGGGCGCTGTTTCCGCGCGTGGACCTCTACCCCATGTATGGACTGACCGAGGCGTTCCGCTCGACCTATTTGCCGCCCGCGCTGGTGGAAAGCCGCCCCGACAGCATGGGATCGGCCATTCCCCATGCGGAGATACTGGTCGTTCGCCCGGACGGTTCGATTGCGGGCGACGATGAGCCGGGTGAACTGGTGCATTGCGGGCCGCTGGTGGCGCAGGGCTATTGGCGCGATCCGGCGCGCACGGCGGAACGGTTCAAACCGGCGCCCGTCGCCTCCCGCTATGGCGGCATGGCGGTGTGGTCGGGCGATACCGTGCGCCGGGATGCGCAGGGACTGCTTTATTTTGTCGGACGCGATGACGCCATGATCAAGTCCGCCGGCAACCGCATCAGTCCCACGGAGGTCGAGGAAGCGGCCGTCGCGGTGGAGGGCGTTGCCGAAGCGGTTGCGCTGGGCGTCCGGGACGATCGTCTGGGGCAGGCGGTGCTGTTGCTGTTGCGCGGCGCTTCGCCGGAGCTAAAGGCGCAGGTGGAGGCACGGCTTCGGCAGGAGCTTCCCAATTTCATGCAACCGCGCGAGATCGTCATGCTTTCCGAATTTCCCCGCAATCCTAATGGCAAGATCGACCGCGTGGCGCTGGCGAAGGAATTCGCGGCATGAAGCCGATGGGACCGATCCCGCCCTTCTTCACCGGGGAGGAGGGCATGTTGCTGATCGGCGGCTGCGGCGCGGCGAGCCTGGTGGAGGAGGCCGGCGACACGCCGCTGTTCGTCTATGACATGGGCATGGTCGAGGGGCAGGTGCGGGCCTTCCGCGACGCCATGCCCCCTACGCTGTCGCTCCATTATGCGGTGAAGGCCAATCCCCATGCGCCCTTGCTGGAGCGCATGGCGAAGCTGGTGGACGGCTTCGACGTGGCGTCGGGCGGGGAACTGGCCCGGGCGCTGGAGGCGGGGATGGACGCTGCCCATATCAGCTTCGCCGGGCCGGGAAAGCGCGACGATGAACTGATCGTCGCCATAGACAGCGGCGCGACGATCAACCTTGAGTCGGAGGGGGAGGCGCGGCGGGCCATCGCCCTTGCGGAGCGGCGGGGCAGGACGCCGAAGCTGGCGGTGCGGGTGAACCCGGATTTCGACCTGAAGGGGTCCGGCATGCGCATGGGCGGCGGCGCCAAGCCCTTCGGCGTGGACGCGGAGCGTGCGGCGGCGCTGGCGCGCTGGGTGATCGATGCGGGGGGGCAATGGCGCGGCTGGCATATCTTCGCCGGCAGCCAGGCGCTGGGGGCGCAGGCGCTGATCGAAACGCAGGCGGCGACCATCGATCTCGCCACCCGCCTGTCCGACAGCATCGGCGCGGTGCCCCCGCTGGTCAATCTGGGCGGCGGCTTCGGCATTCCCTATTTTCCCGGCGACGAACGGCTGGACATCCGGCCCATCGGGGACGCGCTGGGCCGGCTGATCGACGGGCGGGCGGACATATTGCAGGACAGCGCCTTCGCCATGGAACTGGGCCGCTGGCTGGTGGGGGAGGCGGGCGTTTACCTCACCCGCATCGTCGATGTGAAGAAGAGCCAGGGCGAAACCTTCGTCGTCGTCGATGGCGGGCTGCATCACCAGCTCGCGGCGAGCGGCAATTTCGGCACGGTGGTGCGCCGCAACTATCCCATCGCCGTCGCCAATCGCTTCGGGGAAGCGCCCGCGGCGGAGGCCGTAACGGTCGTGGGCTGCCTCTGCACCCCCATCGACAGGCTGGGAGACAAGGTCGCGTTGCCGCCGGTGGAGGAGGGCGACCTGATCGCGATCTTCCTGGCGGGGGCCTATGGCGCCTCGGCCAGCCCGGCGGCTTTTCTCGGTCATCCGGCGCCTCGGGAACTGCTGATCGGCTGATTTTAATCAACTGATTTGCCAATAACTTAACTCCTAACGCTATTTTTACCCTTTCGGGGCAAGAAGGCCGTCGAAGCTGAGTGCTTGACGGTTGCCGGCGCCTCCCTTTGGCGGCTGTCGGCGCGGCCGCGAAAAGGGGTGAATCTATGCGTTTCCTGTCACTTTCCCGTGCGTTGATCGGCATGTCCCTGCCGGCTCTGGCTCTTTCGGGCTGCGCTTCGGGCGGGGGCGCGCCCAATCTGCCGCCGGCGTCCTTCGTTTCGACGCAGGAGGGGCCGGGCGAGGAATATGTGATCGGGCCGCTCGACGATCTCACCATCTTCGTCTGGCGCAATCCCGATCTCGGCGCGAAGGTGCAGGTGCGGCCCGACGGGCGCATCACCACGCCGCTCATTTCCGACATGCCGGCGGTCGGCAAGACGCCCCGGCAACTGGCCGACGACCTGAAGGTGGCGCTGGGCAAATATATCGAAAATCCGCTGGTGTCGGTGATCGTCAACAATTTCTCCGGCACCTTCAGCCAGCAGGTGCGGATCGTCGGCGCGACCGAAAAGCCCGCCTCCATCCCCTATCGCGCCAATATGACGCTGCTCGACGCGATGATCTCGGTCGGCGGCCTTTCCGAATATGCGGCGGGCAACAGGGCGAAGCTGGTCCGCTTCAACAAGGAAACCGGCAAGCAGCAGGAATATCAGGTCCGCCTCGGCGACCTGCTGAAGCGCGGCGACAGCAAGGCGAACGTCATGCTGGCGCCCGGCGACGTCATCATCATTCCCGAAAGCATGTTCTGACATGGCGGCGCTGGTCGACGAACTGCTGGTCATCCTGCATGGCCTCTGGCTCCGCCGCTGGCTGGCGCTGGGCGTGGCCTGGGGCGTGTGCCTGGCTGGCTGGCTGGGCGTGGCGCTCATCCCCAACAGCTATGAATCCAAGGCGCGGGTCTATGTGAACACCCAGTCGCTGCTGGAGGACAAGGTGGGCATCACCCAGGTCCAGGCGCAACAGGACCTCGACAGGGTGCGCCAGACCCTGGCCAGCACGGCCAACCTGGAACGGGTGGTGAAGGAGACCGATCTCAACCGGACGGTCGACGGGCCGCGCGACCTGGCGGCGAAGATCACCGGATTGCGCGAGACCATCACCGTGATGGCGCAGCTTGACCCCAGCATGATCGACATCAGCGCCACATGGGCCGATTCCGGACTGTCGGACGGCGCCAATGCGCGCATTTCGCAACAGATCGTGCAGAAGCTGGTCGACATCTTCCAGGAAACCAACCTGTCCTCCGACAAGGTGGAGACGCGGCAGAGCCTTGCCTTCCTCGACCAGCAACTGGCGGCGCGGGGCAAACAGCTTGCTGCCGCCGAACAGCGCCGCGTCGAGTTCGAGCAGCGCTATGCGGGCATGCTGCCGGGCGCCGGATCGATCGGCCAGCGCATGGACGCCGCCCGGTCGGAGATCAACAGCATCGATTCGCAACTCGTGCAGGCGCAAAGCGCGCTGGCGGCGATGAACGGCCAGTTGGCGGGCACGCCGCAGACCTTGCCGGGCGTCGGCGCTTCGGGCGGGCCTTCGGCGCTGGCCCAGGCGCAGGCGGACCTTGCGTCGATGCGGGCGCGGGGCTTCACCAGCAGCCATCCCGACGTGATCGCGGCGCAGCGGCAGGTGGACCTGCTGCGCGGGCAGGGCGGCGGCAGCGCGGGCAGCACGCCCAATCCCGCCTATCTTTCGATCAGGTCGATGCAGGCGGAACGCGCCGCCACGGTGCAGGGGCTTTCCGCCCGCAAGGCGCAGTTGCAGGCGGACCTGAACGCCATGGCTTCGCGCCAGACGGATGAACCCGGCCTCGCCGCCGAGCAGGAACGGCTCGACCGCGACTATCAGGTGCTCAAGACCCAATATGACAAGATGCTGGCGGACCGCGAGGAAATCCGTCTGCGCGGCGATGTGAAGTCGGAAACCGGATCGGTCCAGTTCCGCGTCATCAATCCGCCCAGCCTGCCGACCGCTCCGGCCGCGCCGAACCGGCCGCTGCTGCTGCTGGGCGTGCTGATCCTGGGCCTGGGCGCGGGCATCGGCACGGCCTTTGCCGTGGCGCAGCTCAAGGGTGGCTTTCCCAATGCGGCGCGGCTGGAAAAGGCGCTGGGCGTCTCCGTGATCGGATCGATCAGCCAGACCGTCAGCGCGGCGCAGCAGGCGATGGAGAGGCAGCGGATGAAGTGGTTTGCAGGCGCCAGCGGCGGCCTTGCGGCGCTGTGCCTGCTGCTGATCGTCATTGAATTCGTCCAGCGCGGGCTGGCTTGAGGAGGGACCGGATATGAACAGGCACAAGTCCCTTTCCGGCGGATCGCTGATCGAGCGGGCGACCGAAATCTACGATTTCAGCGCGGCCCTGCGCGGGCGCGCGGCGCCCGCGGTCGAAGTTCCGGCGGGCGAACCCGTGGTGGAGGCCGCGCAACCCGCGCCCGCCGCCGTCGAAACGCCGGTCCCCGAAACGCCGGTCCCCGGCTATCGCGCGCCGGACTGGACCGGGCCGGTACAGCCGATCGACCGCATCGCGCTGGTCGAGGCGGGCTATCTGCTGCCCGACGGCCCCGTCACCGCGATGAGCGAGGAGTTCCGGTTGCTCAAGCGCGACCTGCTGGCCGAACTGGCGGGCAATGCGCGGGGCAACCGGGTGCTGGTCTGCTCCGCCCATAGCGGGGAGGGCAAGAGCTTCTGCGCGATCAACCTGGCGCTCAGCCTGGCGGCGGAGAAGGATCGCGAAATCCTGCTGGTCGACGCCGATTTCGGCAAGCCCGGCATCCCGCAGGCGCTGGGGCTGACCGCAGGGCCGGGCCTGATGGACGCGCTGGCCGATCCGGCGATTGCCATCGAGGATTGCGTGCTGCGCACCGATATTCCCTCTCTCTCCGTGCTCCCGGCCGGACAGCGGAGCAACAACGACACCGAATATCTGGCCTCCGCGCGGACAGAAATGCTGCTGGGCCGCCTGACCGAGGGACGGCCCGACCGCATCGTCCTGTTCGATTCGCCGCCCCTGCTGGCCGCTTCTCCTGCGGCTGTGCTGGCCGGCCACGCCGCCGTCGCGCTGCTGGTGGTGCGGGCGGACAGGACGACGGAAGGCGCGCTGCGCGATGCGGCCGGACTGCTCAAGGGCGCGTCCAAGGTGAAGCTGCTCCTGAACGGTGTGAACTTCGCCAGCGGCGGACGGCGTTTCGGCAGCTATTATGCGCATGGCCATGATGGGGAGCATGCGGGCTGATGATCTCTCGCCTAGCCCTTCTTCTCGCGGGGATCGCCCTGGCCTCGCCCGCCCTTGCGCGGGACGAGCAGCGCAAGGTCGACGTCACGCCCTATCTCGGCATCGACCAGGTCGTGGTCGCGCCGATCCAGGGCGGCGGCGACGTTCTGACCTATACCAACGTCACCGCGGGCGTGACCGCCAGCGTGCAGACGCGGCGGCTGGAAGCCGCTACGGACCTGCAATATGCACATAGCTTCGGCTGGGGCGATGACCTCAGCGATCAGGACATCATCAGCGGGATCGTCAGCGGCCAATATGGCCTCGCGCGCGGGCTGTCGCTGAATGCAGGCGGCCTGGCGACGCGGGTCCGCACGGACGGGTTCTCGGGCGCGTCGGTGCGCAATGACGGCTATAGCAGCCAGGTCTATGCAGGCTATGTCGGCCCGTCCTATGTCACGCGGCTGGGCGATCTGGACATCAGCGCCTCCTACCGGCTCGGCTATGCGCGGGTCGAGGATGACGTGAATGTCGATTTCCCCGGTGCGCCTCTGGGCAATGGTTTCGCGGAATCGACCACCCATGACCTGATGGGTTCCGTCGGCGTCGGGCCGGGGGTGTGGATGCCGCTGGGCCTCGTCGCCAGCGCAGGCTACAGCCGGGAGGATGCAAGCCAGCTCGACCAGCGGTTCGAGGACAAATGGGCGCGGCTCGACGCCACCCTGCCGGTATCCCCCACGCTCGCCCTGATCGGCGGCATCGGTTATGAGAAGATCGAGATCAGTCAGCGTTCGCCCTTGCTCGACGGCAATGGCGTGCCGGTAATCTCCTCCAGCGGCCGCTACGTCACCGACGACAGTTCGCCTCGCCAGCTCATCTATGATTTCGACGACATCATCTGGGATGTCGGCGTGCTCTGGCGGCCGAGCCACCGCACCTCGCTGACCGCGCGGGTGGGCGAACGCTATGGCGGCATGACCTATTCGGGCAGCTTCATCTGGCAGGGCCGGGACAAGTCGTTCGCCCTGGTCGTGTTCGACGGCATCGACAGCTTCGGGCGCGTCATCACTTCCGATGTGGCGGCGCTTTCGGGCAGCGACCTCAATGTCGTGCGCAATCCCTTCACCGGCGATTTCACCGGCTGCGCCTTCTCCACCAGCGGGGGCGGGCAGTGCTTCAACGATGCGCTGGCCGGGGTCACGGGGGCGAATTTCCGCTATCGCGGCGTGGCGGCCCAGTTCGCGGCGGAGCGCGGGCCCTGGGGCATGGGTGTCGGCCTTGGCTATTCGCAGCGCAAGTTCGTGACGCCTTCGGGTGAGACGGTGCTGGTGCGCGGCACGCGGGACCAGAACTGGTACGGCAACGCCTCGCTCACCTATCGCGTCGACAGCCAGTCGAGCATCGATACGGCCGTCTATGCCAATTATTTCGACGCCAGCGGCAACCGGCTGGACGTGCTGAACCTGGGCGCCTTCGCCAGCTATTACCGGCTCGTCACGCGCAATCTGCAGGCGTCCGCCTCGGTCGGCGTCGACAGTGCCAAGGCGGACAATCTGGACGCCGTCATCAACGCCATGGGCCAGCTTGGCCTTCGCTATACATTTTAAGCCAATGCCCCGTCGGGTGGAGAGATAGTCATGTACGACCAGTTCTACGGATTGCAGGGACGCCCGTTCCAGCTGACGCCGGACCCGCATTTCTATTTCGAGAGCGCGACCCATCGCAAGGCGCTGTCCTATCTGGGCTATGGCCTTGCGCAGGGAGAAGGCTTCATCGTCATCACCGGCGACATCGGCGCGGGCAAGACGACGCTGGTCGGGCACCTCATGAACACCATCGACCCGTCGCGCCTGACGGCCGTGAAGATCGTCTCGACCCAGGTGGAGGGCGACGACATGCTGCGCCTTGCCGCGCAGAGCTTCGGCCTGGGCGTCGACGGCATGCCCAAGGCGCAGATACTGAAGCAGATCGAGGGCTGGCTCCATGCGCAGGCGCGAGCGGGCAAGCGGTCGCTGCTGATCGTGGACGAGGCGCAGAACCTGCCCATTTCCGCGATCGAGGAATTGCGGATGCTGTCCAACTTCCAGTTGGGCGGGCAGTCGCTGTTGCAGATATTCCTGCTGGGCCAGCCGGAATTTCGCGACCTGCTGAAATCGCCGGAACTGGAGCAGCTTCGCCAGCGGGTGATCGCCACCCATCATCTGGAACCGATGATGCGGCGGGAGGTCGAACCCTATATACTGCACCGCCTGTCGCTGGCCGGATGGCAGGGCGATCCGCAATTCACGCCGGAGGCTTTCGCCGCCATCTATGCCGCGACCGGCGGCGTGCCGCGCCGGATCAACGTGCTGGTCAGCCGCGTGCTGCTGCTGGGTGCGCTCGACCAGCTTTCGGTGATCGATGCCGAAGTGGTCTATGCGGTGGTGAACGACATGGGCGCGGACGCGGACGTAACGCCGGAACCGATGGCGCACAGCGTGCTGGACGATGCCGGGGAACTGGTGGACATGCCTGCTGCCGTGCCGTTCGCGGCCGACCCCGCGGTTTCCGACGAGGTTGCGTCCTTGCGCGCCGAGGTGGAGGCGCTGCGGGCCGCCAGCCCCGGGCCGGCCACGGACCTGCTCGATGAGATCGCTTCCCTGCGGGCGGAGATCGACACACTTCGGGCCGAGAACGACTTTGTCCGCAGCGCGCCGAGCGTCGATCCCGAAGCGCTGAAGGACTGCTTCGCGCTTGTCGAGGAACGGCTTTCCACGCTGGAGTTCCGCGTGACGGAGCAGGACACGGCGCTGCGACGGGTGCTGACGCTGCTGGTCGAATGGGTCGAGCGCGAGGAAAGGCTGGGCGAAACGCAGCAAAGCGCCGCCGCCTGACGGACCCATGCTGAACGCCCTATCCGTCGATGTCGAGGACTGGTTCCAGGTCGGCGCTTTCGAGCGCACGATCCGGCGCGAGGATTGGGCGGGCCTGACCCATCGCGTCGAGCGCAACACCGATGCGGTGCTGGCGCTGTTCGAGGAGGCGGGGGTCAGCGCGACCTTCTTCACGCTTGGCTGGGTGGCGGAGCGCTATCCGGCGCTGATGCGGCGCATCGTCGCGGCGGGGCATGAGGTCGCCAGCCATGGCTACGACCATAAGCGGGTCTTCACCTTCGACGGGGCGCAGTTCCGCGCCGACCTGCGCCGGTCGCGGGCGATCCTGGAGGATGCGACCGGCCAGGCGGTGACGGGCTATCGCGCGCCCAGCTTTTCCATCGACCGGCGCAATCCCTGGGCGCATGAAGTGCTGGCGGAGGAAGGCTATGCCTATTCCAGCAGCGTCGCGCCGATCCGGCACGATCATTATGGCTGGCCCGAAACGCCGCGCTTCGCCTGGCGGCCGGTCAAGGGATCGCCGCTGGTCGAACTGCCCGTGACCACCGCAAGGTTCGCGGGGCGAACGCTGGCGGCAGGCGGCGGCGGCTTCTTCCGGCTGCTGCCCTATGGTTTTTCGCGCTGGGCGATCCGGCAGGTGAACCAGCGGGATGGGCGGCCGGCGATCATCTATTTCCATCCGTGGGAGATCGACCCCGGCCAGCCGCGCGTCGAAGGCGCGCCGTTGCGCTCACGGGTTCGGCATTACAGCAATCTGTCGGTCATGGCGGCCAAGCTGCGTCGTCTGACGCGGGACTTTTCATGGACCCGCGTGGATGCGCTGGCGGCGCAGGAAGCGGAGCGGGCGGCATGATGGCGGGGGAAATGCTCGTCACCGCGCTGGACCTCGACGATCCGGCGCAGCGGAGCGCGGCGGATAAATTCGTGATGGCGCATCCGGCGGGGACGCCCTTCCACCGGCCGGCCTGGTTGACGGGCGTGGAGCGAGGGACCGGCAATCGGGCGCACATGCTGGCCGCCGTGGCGCCTTCGGGGGAGATGGCCGGGCTGCTGCCGCTGCATCATGTGAAAAGCGCCCTGTTCGGGCAGGCTCTGGTGTCGTCGGGCTTCGCCGTCGACGGCGGCATTCTCGCCAGCGATCCGGCGGCGGTGCCTGCTCTGGCCGCAGCCTGCGAGGGCATGGCGCGGGACGGCCGCATCGCCTCGGTCGAAATCCGCGGCGGTCCGGCGCCGGGCAAGGGCTGGGCGCTGCATGAGGGCAGTCATCTGGGCTTTGCGCGCCCTATTGCGGCGGATGATGAGGCGGAACTGCTCGCCGTGCCGCGCAAGCACCGGGCGGAGCTGCGCAAGGCGCTGGCCAATGACGCGCTGCGCGTCGAGATCGGGCGGGAAGCGCGGCATCGACAGGCGCATTACCGCGTCTATTCGGAAAGCGTGCGCAATCTCGGCACGCCGGTCTTCCCGGCACGGCTGTTCCGCGAAGTGCTGGCGGCCTTTGCGGAGGATGCGGACATATTGGCGGTCTATGAGGGGGAACGGCCGGTTTCGGCGGTGCTGACCCTCTATCATCAGGGGCGGGTCATGCCCTTCTGGGGCGGCGGCATTGCGGATGCGCGGCGGCTGCGGTCGAACGAACTCATGTATTTCCGGCTGATGGGTCATGGCCGGGCGCGGGGCATGCGCGTCTTCGACTTCGGCCGTTCCAAGACAGGCAGCGGACAGGCGGCGTGGAAGAAGAGCTTCGGCTTCGACCCCGTGCCGCTTTCCTATCATAGCTGGTCGGCCACGGGCGAGCGGCGGGACATCGATCCCAACAGCCCGCACTATCAGCGGCGGATCGACCTCTGGAAGAAGCTGCCCCTGCCGGTTGCGAACCTCATCGGACCGCTCATCGCGCGGGGGCTGGGGTGAGGGGGGACATCCTCTTTCTCTGCCATCGCATCCCCTTTCCGCCGGATCGGGGCGACAAGATCCGGTCCTATCATCTGCTGGAGCGGATGGCGGAGGTCGCGCCCGTCCATGTCGGCTGCTTTGCCGACGATGCGCGGGACATGGGCTTTGCCCCCGACATGGCGAAGCTGACCGCCAGCCAGTGCGTGCTGATGCGCGACCGCTCGCGCATCATGGCGGGCCTCAAAGGACTGGCGAAGGGGCAGCCCTTGCTGGTGTCGCTGTTCGATCATCCCGATCTGCATCGCTGGGTCGCGAAGACGCTGGCGGAACGGCCCATCGCGGCGGTCGTCACCTATTCGGCGCAGATGGCGCATTTCGTGCCCATGCTGCCGGACGGGGTGCGCTTCGTCATGGATTTCGTGGATTTCGATTCGGCCAAATATGCCGCTTATGGCGCGCAGGGCTCCGGCCCCATGGCCTGGATCAACCGGCGCGAAGGGCGCATGCTGCTGGACTTCGAGCGGAAGGTGGCTGAACGGGCCGACCTCTGCGCCTTTGTGAGCGAGGCGGAGGCCGCGCTGTTCCGGCGCGAAAGCGGGCTCGGCCCCGATAGAATCGTTGGCATCGACAATGGCGTCGCGCTGGACTTTTTCGATCCCTCGGCGGATTTCCCCGCCGTGGATCGGCCGGACGGGCGACTGCTCGTCTTCACCGGCCAGATGGACTATCGCCCCAATGTCGAGGCGGTGGAGAGCTTTGCCCGCGAAACCCTGCCCGCGATCCGTGCCCGCTGTCCGCAGGCGCTTTTCGCCATTGTCGGCCGCAATCCCACGAAATCGGTGCAGGCGCTGGCGGCTTTGCCCGGCGTGATCGTGACCGGCGCCGTGCCCGATGTCCGCGGCTGGCTGGCGGCGGCGGACGTGGTGGTGGCGCCGCTGCGGATCGCGCGGGGTATCCAGAACAAGGTGCTGGAGGCGATGGCCATGGCGCGGCCCGTCGTCGCCTCCCCCCAGGCCGCCGAAGGGATCGACGCCCACGATGGCGAGCACCTGCTGATCGCCGCCGACCCGGGGCAGGAGGCGGAGACGCTTCTTGCGCTGCTCGCCGATCCAACCCGCGCCGCGCGCCTTGGCCATGCGGCGCGATCCCGGATGGAGGAGCGCTACCGCTGGTCCGCGACGCTGGCGAAGCTGCCGGACATGCTGTTCGGATCGCCGGCCGCCGCCGACATGAGGGCCGCGTGATGGAAGGCGCGCTTCCCATGCGGCCGGAGGTGAAGCTGTCCGGCTGGCGCGGTCATCTGACGGCGTTCGCCATCATCGCCGGCACGATCCTGGCGCTGTTCCACCGCGACCTGCTGGGCATGATGGCGATCTGGTGGAACGCCTCGACCTATGGCCATTGTCTGTTCGTGCCGTTTCTTGTCGCATGGCTGGTGCAGCAGCGTTTGCCCGGCCTGCGCCGGCTGGAGCCATGCGCCTGGGCGCCGGGGCTTGTCTGGCTGGGGCTGGGCGCTTTCGCCTGGATGCTGGGCGCGGCGGCGGGCGTGGCCGTGCTGCGGCACGGCGCGCTGATCCTGATGTTGCAGGGTTCCGTCATCGCGCTGCTGGGACCGGCCGTGGCGCGGGCGCTGCTCTTTCCGCTGTTCTACGCCTTCTTCATGGTGCCCTTCGGGGAGGAGATCGTCGCGCCCCTGCAACTGGTGACGGCGCATATCAGCATGATCCTGCTCGGCCTGACCGGCATTCCCGCGCAGATGCAGGGCATCTTCATCACCACGCCCAATGGCTATTTCGAGGTGGCGGAGGCCTGTTCCGGCGCGAAGTTCGTGATCGCCATGACGGCCTATGGCCTGCTCGTCTGCAATGTCTGCTTCACCAGCTGGAAACGGCGGGTCGCCTTCATGATCGGCGCGCTTTCCCTGTCGATATTGGCGAACGGCGTGCGCGCCTTCGCCACCATCTTCGTCGCGGAAGTGACCACCATCGATGCGGCGGCGGGCTTCGATCATGTGGTCTATGGCTGGCTGTTCTTCGCCGTCATCATGATCGTGGTGATGGCGATGGCCTGGCCCTTTTTCGACCGGCAGCCCGGCGATCCCTGGTTCGATCCCGAACATCTGCGCCATGAAGGCCATTCTTCGCCGGGCGCCGTCGCGGGCGGCGCGCTGGCGATGATCGTAGCCGCGCCCCTGTGGCTGGCGGCGAGCGCCGCGGTGGGCCAGCCTCTGCCCGGCGCACCCGCCATGCCGGAGGTCGAGGGCTGGGTCCGAAGCGACGAACCGCCGCTCCCGCTCTGGCGGCCGCGCTTCGACGGCGCCGATTATCTGGCCATGGCGAGATACCGCAATGCGGAGGGACAGGTGGTCGACCTCGCCATTGCGACCTTCGACCGGCAGGATGAGGGGCGCGAACTGGTCGGCTTCGGTCAGGGCGCGGCGGGCACCGACAGCGGATGGACCTGGTCGCAGCCCGCCGCCGCGCCCGAAAATGCGCGCGGCGAGCAGATCACCGGCCCGGGCCGCCTCGTGCGCCATGTCGTCAGCTTCTATGCCGTCGGCAAGGGCCAGCCCACCGGCAGCGCCCATCTCGTCAAGCTGGAGACGATGAAGGCGCGCCTGTTGGGCACTGACCAGCGCGCCGCCGCCATCATGGTTTCGGCAGAGGAACGGGCAGGCCGCCCTTCGGACGCCGCCATCGCCGCCTTCCTCCATGATCTGGGGGATGTGAAGGATTTGGCTGACCGCAGCCTCCGAACCCGCTAAGACCCTTCGAATGTGCGGAATTGCGGGCATTTTCCACCTTGAAACGGCCAAGCCGGTCGATCCGGCGCGGGTCGGGCTGATGCTGGACGCCATGCCGTGGCGCGGGCCGGACGACAGCGGCATCTGGACCGCGCCCGGCGTCGGGCTGGGCCATCTGCGCCTCTCGATCATCGATCTGGGCAGCGGCGCGCAGCCCATGCTGACGGAGGATGACAGCCTGGCCGTCGTCTTCAACGGCGAAATCTATAATTTTCGGGAAGTCCGCACGGAACTGGAGGCCAAGGGCCACGTCTTCCGCACGCATAGCGATACGGAGGTCATCCTGCACGGCTATCGCCAATGGGGCGAGGCCTGCGTAGAGAAGTTCAACGGCATGTTCGCCTTCGCCCTGTTCGACGCGCGGGCGCAGGCGCTCTGGCTGGTGCGCGACCGGCTGGGGGTGAAGCCGCTCCATTATGCGCTGCTGTCCGACGGCAGCCTGATCTTCGGTTCGGAACTGAAGAGCCTGCTCGCCCATCCCCTTTTGCGGCGTGCGCCGGACCTGTCGGCGGTCGAGGATTATCTCGCTTACGGCTATGTGCCCGACGACGCCTGCCTGGTCGCGGGCGTGCGCAAGCTGGGCGCGGGCGAGACGCTGCGCATCGTGCGCGGGCGGCCCCTGCCGCAGCCGCAGCGCTATTGGGACGTCAGCTTCGCCGACCGCAGCAGGGCGAAGCCGGAGGCGCTGGAGGAGGAACTGGTCGCGCTGATGCGACAGGCGGTCCGATCCCGGATGGTGGCGGACGTGCCTCTGGGCGCCTTCCTGTCGGGTGGAGTGGACAGCAGCAGCGTCGTCGCGCTGATGGCGGAGGCGTCGAAACAGGCGGTCAAGACCTGCACCATCGGCTTCGACGTCAGGGAACTGGACGAGACCGCCTATGCCGACAGGGTGGCGCGGCGCTTCGCCACCGACCATCGCACCCGCATCGTATCGCCCGATGATTATGGGCTGATCGACACGCTGGCGCTCCATTTCGACGAACCCTTTGCCGATGCTTCCGCGCTGCCGACCTACCGGGTGTGCGAACTGGCGCGGGAGCAGGTGACGGTCGCGCTCTCCGGAGACGGCGCGGACGAGGCCTTTGCCGGCTATCGGCGGCATCGGTTCCAGATGCAGGGCGAAAGGCTGCGCTCGCTGATCCCGGCTTCGGTGCGGCAACCGCTGTTCGGGACTTTGGGCCGCTGGTATCCCAAGGCCGACTGGGCGCCCCGGCCCCTGCGCGCGAAATCGACCCTGCTCGAACTGGCGGGGGAGGGCGGGGAAGCCTATGCCGCATCGGTCGGCGTGACGCCCCATGCGCTGCGGCAGCGGATGTTCAGCCAGGACATGAAGACCCGGCTCGGCGCCTATCGGGCGGAAGATCGCTATATCAGGACCATGGCGGAGGCGCCCGCGCGCGATCCGCTGGACCGGGCGCAATATGCCGACATTCGCATATGGCTGCCGGGCGACATCCTGACCAAGACCGACCGTATGAGCATGGCCGTCAGCCTGGAGGCGCGGGAACCCCTGCTTGACCACCGGCTGGTCGAGTTCGCCGCGCGGCTCCCCGTGGCGCAACGGATTCGCGGGAACAGCGGCAAATATCTGATGAAGAAGGCGATGGAGCCTTTCCTGCCGCAGGACATACTCTACCGCCCGAAAATGGGCTTCGTGACCCCGATCAGCGCCTGGTTCCGTGGACCCTTGGCCGGGGAGGCGACAGCGATCGCCGGAGGATCTGCATTGGCGAAGACCGGCTGGTTCGACGCGAAGATGTTCGGCAAGATCGCGGCGGATCACAAGGCCGGGCTGGCCGATCATGGGCGGCTGCTGTGGCAGTTGCTGATGCTCGACAAGGCTTTGGGAAGGTTGTTTGCGCTTTGATCCGGACGATGCACGCCCCTGCGAAGGCAGGAGCCCGATCGCGAGGTCAGAGCCGGGTTCCTGCCTTTGCAGGAACCTGTTGATCTCCATTCAAACTCTTGAAAGCTGCTCCGACCAGTGCCAACGGAGCGGACACGCCAAGCTGATCAGGGTCCATAAGTGACAGTCTCCAAGGAAATATTGCGGGTGCGCCTGTACCTGCTGTGTCTGCTGGGGGACATGGCGGGGCTTTTCCTGTCCTTTCTGCTCGCCAATTATCTAGTGCTGGGCGCATGGCTGGGCGAACCGGGCAAGCCGCACGGCATCGTCATGTTCGCGATGATCGCGCCGCTTTACGTGCTGCTCGGCGTGCAGGGCGGCGCCTATGGCATCCATATGCTGGAGGATCTGCGGCGCGGCATTTTCCGGGGGTTGATGGCGCTGGCGCAGGCGGCGATGCTGATGCTGCTGATCGTCTATCTGGGGAAGATCGCGGAACAGCTTTCGCGTCTGACCTTCATCGTCGGCCTGGGCATTTCGGCAGTTGGCGTGGCGGCCGTCCGACTCGCCATCGGGCGGCTCGGCGCGCATCTGCTGGGCGAGGTGCCGCATCTGACCGTGGTCATCATGGACGGCGTGACCATCGACACCGGCCCGCACATGCATGTGATCGAGGCTGGGGCAGCCGGCCTGCAGCCCAAGGGGCATGACGCGGACATGGCGGCGCGGCTCGCCGCCGCCGTGGGCATGGCGGAACGGGTGATCGTCGCCTGCCCGATGGAGCGGATGGACGACTGGTCGGTGGCGCTCAAGTCCCTGTCGGCGCGGGGCGAGATCGTCGTGCCGGAACTGCTGCGCTTCGCCCCGGCGCGGGTGGACGAGTTCGACGGTCAGCCGACGATCATCGTCGCGGGCGGGCCGTTCCAGTTCCGCGACCGCCTGATCAAGCGATTCTTCGACATCGTCGTCGCGACGGCGGCCACCATCGCGCTTTCCCCGGTGCTGATCGCGGCGGCGCTAGCGGTGAAGCTGACCAGTCCCGGCCCGATCATCTTCCGCCAGCCGCGCATCGGCCGCGACGCGCGGCCGTTCAACATCTATAAATTCCGCTCCATGCGGACGGAGGCGAGCGACCGGAAGGCCGACAAGCTGACGGCGCGCGATGACGATCGGGTGACGGCTGTGGGCCGTTTCCTGCGCAAGACCAGCATCGATGAGCTGCCGCAACTGTTCAACGTGCTGCGCGGCGACATGAGCATCGTCGGCCCGCGCCCCCATGCGGCCGCCGCGAAGGCCGGCGACCGCCTCTATTGGGAGGTGGACGAGCGCTATTGGGAGCGGCATTGCATCAAGCCGGGCATGACCGGACTGGCGCAGGTGCGCGGCCATCGCGGATCGACCGACCATCATCAGGACCTGATCGACCGGCTCCAGTCGGACCTGGAATATGTCACCAAATGGTCGATCTGGCGCGACCTGCGCATCATCGTCGCGACCATCGGCGTGCTGGTGCACCACAAGGCCTATTGAGGGATGGGCCGGTTGACGGACAGCATCGACCTGATCGCGGCCCTGGCGCTGCTGCTCTCGTTGGTGGCGGTGGCTTGGCCGTTTCTCTTCTACCCCCTGATCCTGCGCCTGCTGCCGACAAAGGCGGAGCAGCCGGCCGCTGGGCCGCCGCCATCCGCATCGCTGCTCTTCTGCGCTTATAATGAGGCAGCGGCGATGCCGGAAAAACTAGCCAATCTGGCGATGTTGAAGGCGCGCCATCCGGCGCTGGAAATACTGGCCTTCGACGACGGCTCGTCGGACGAGACGGCGGCGCTGATCGAAGCGCGGGGCGATCTGGTGACGCTGCTGCGCGGGCCGGGGCGCAGCGGCAAGGCGCATGGCATGAAGCTGCTGGCGGCGCGGGCGCAGGGCGATGTGCTGATCTTCACCGACGCCAATGTGATGCTGGACCCCGACGCCATCGACAATCTGCTGGCGCGCTATGCCGATCCGGACATCGGGGGCGTGCTGGGGGCCCTGCATTATATGGGCGACGGGGAAAGCGCCACAGCCTCGGTCGGGTCGCTCTACTGGCGGATCGAGGAACGGTTGAAGGACGAGGAATCGCGCACCGGCAATGTGCTGGGGGCAGACGGGTCGATCTTCTCCATCCGGCGGGCGCTCTATCCCGACTTTCCCGACAGCGTGCTGGACGATCTGACGGTGTCGATGGCGGTGGTCTTCGCCGGCAAGCGGCTGGTGAAGGCGAAGGACGTGATCGCCCGGGAGCGGCTGGTGGCGGCGCGTGGCGACGAATATCGGCGCAAGGTGCGCATCGCCGCCCGCGCCTGGCATACGCACAGCCATTTGCGGCCCCAATTGCGACGGATGCGCGGGGTCGACAGGTTCAAATATGCCTCGCGCAAGATCGTGCGATGGTTCGGCGGTCTCTTCATACTGACGGGGATCGTCGCGGCGGGGACGCTGGCGATGCGGATTTCCCCGATGCTCTACATGGTTGGCGGGCTGACTGGGGTATTCATCCTGTGGCGCGGGCTGCGGTCCAGGGGCGGACCCTTCGCGGCGGCGGTGGACATCGTGCTCGCCTATTTCGCGACCTTGCAGGGCGTGGCCAAGGCGATGACGGGACGAACCGTGACTATCTGGAACCCCGCCAAGTCGCGCTGATTCCCGCCTTTGCGGGATGTCGGGCCTGATGGGCCACGCACAACGGAATCGCTCGCCAAAGCGGCGGCATATTGTATAGGCCGGTGCCAACTGCTTTTTGGAGCCAAGGCGTGATCACTTTCCAGCGGGTGGCGAAAGCCGCCGGCAAGCATCTGACCCGGACAATGCTGGCCGTGCACAAGGCCATGGGCGCGCGGGCGAACCGGGCCTGCCCGGCCTGTGGGCAGGCGGTGGTGGGGTTTTTCCGCTATGGCGACAATGCCGAATGGGGCTGTCCGAACTGCGGCGCTTCCCCGCGCGAACGGTTGATGAACCATCTGATCGCGGGCCATGTGCTGACCGTGCCGGAACAGGGCGCGGTGCTGCACATGGCGCCCAATGAAGGCAGCCTGGTGCGCCGCTTCTCCACCGCCGCCGACTATACCCCCGCCGATCTCGATCCCGGCCGCTACCATGTGCCGAACATGCGGCGCGTCGACCTGATGGCGCTCGATGCCAGCGACCGCTACGACCTTTTCTATGCCAGCCATGTGATGGAGCATGTGCCGGACGATCATGCCGTGCTGCGCAACATCCATCGCGCGCTCAAGCCCGGCGGCGAAGCCTGGCTGATCGTCCCGTTATGGGACAGACCGACCGAGGATGGCAGCTTCGACATGCCTCCGCGCGAACGTGAACGGCGTTTCGGCCAATGGGACCATGTGCGCCAATATGGCCCGGATTTTGCCGACCGCATCCGGGCCGCCGGCTTCGATCTGGAGGAGATCGACGCCAGCGCCATCGACGCCGATACCCGGCATTATTTTGCGCTGGACGACAGGCTGTTCCGCGCGCGCAAGCCGCTCGCGACCGGCGCCCGGTGAGCATGCCGCCCGGCAGCGCGCTTGCCCGGATGGAGGGGTCGGCGCGCATCCTTGCCCTGATCAAGCTCGCCAATGTCGGGCTGACCCTGATCTGGGGCTTTGCCGTCACCTATGTGTTCGTGCGCGCCCTGCCGCTGCGCGAGTTCCAGTCCTTCCTGCTGCTGGTGGCGTTCGGCAATTTCACCATCTCCGCCGAGTTCGGCCTGACGAGTATCGTCTATGCGCGGCTGCGGCGGCATTGGTTGGGGAATGTGGGGTCGGGGAATCTGGGGCCGGCGAATTTGGGGCCGGGGAATTCAAGACCGGGCC
>NZ_JAINEZ010000083.1:0-22993 GCF_019873065.1 Sphingobium sp. PNB | reverse complement strand
CGCCTGCAAAGCATAGGCCGGATCGAACGCTCGTCGAATATCCATAAGATTTTAGAGTGCTACGCCCACCCGCGCACAGGTCTCCCTTTTCCGGGCCGAAGGTCGGCGCGGGCAGCTTGACCGGCACGCCGTTGACGACGGTGAAATTGGGCAGCGTCAGGCGCGTGGTCCAGCCGCCGCCCTTGTAGCCCGTGGCGTAGGAGGCATAGGCCATCACCCGGCGGTTGATGTGATATTCCGCGCCGATCCGGTAGGAGACATTTTCGAACGACATGCTGTTTTCGCCCAGCGGATAGACGCGGTAGATGTCGTTGGGATCGGGCAGGACGAGCGCGGGCGGCGCCTGGGTCAAGCGCAGGCCGAAGGCGTTTTCGTCCCGCTGCGTGCCGGTGAAGCGCTTGTCGTCGCGGGTATAGCGGATGCCGAGGGTCAGCCCCAGCCTGTCGGGGATGACATCGATATTGTTGTGCATGAAGGCGGCATAGGATTTGGTGTCGTAACGGTCGTTCGACACGATCTGGATCATGCCGCCGATAAAGGGCACCCGGTCCGCGTGGCGGCCATATTCATGGAAATAATAGCCGCCCAGCACGAATTTCCAGCGGTTTTCCCATATATTGCCGACCAGTTGCACTTCCTGCGAAAGCTGGTTTTCCCAATCCGCGAAGGTGGGCGCGAGCGCGGAGAAGGGCGCGCCGCCGATGTCGGCGCCGAATTTGGACTTCAGCCGGCGATAGGCGGTGATCGACTTGATCGTCAGCGCATCGGTCAGGTCGTAATCGATCTGGCCATTGATGCCGTAATTGTCGATCTTGTTGTAATTGGCGCCGCTGGCGTAGCTGAGATCGGGATTGATGCTGCCGTCCGCGTTGCGGATCACATAGCGGTTGTCATAGGGCAGGTTCTGCCCCGCCTGGCTTTCCAGCGAAGGCTGGATGCCGGCCGGCGACCCGGCATTGCCGCGCACGCCCTGGCACAGGTCGGTCACGCCGGCGGCCGGCACGCCCGCCAGCGCGGCGACCGGCGCGTAGAAGGCCGGATTGCCCGAGATGCAGGTGTTGTAGAGCGCGACATAGGCATTCTGGTTGACCGCCAGCAGCGAGAAGGGCGTCGCCTGCTCATCCACGTTCAGATAGTCGCCGATCAGCCGCATGGTGAGCCTGTCATTGGGCGTGAACAGGAATTTCAGGCGCACGGCGGTCTGGTTCATGTTGCCCGACCGGTCGGGCCTGTCCTTCGCCGTCGTCGGGAAGAGGATCGCGCCGTCCGTATTGCCGTTGGCGGGGCCGCCCGACGCGCCGCCGGTCGCCAGCAGCCAGATCGGGTTGTTGCCGGTATCGCCTTCATAGGGAATGCGCTTCTGCCAGCCGTCGCGATGCTTGGTGGAGAAGGCGAGGCCCATGTGCAGCACGCCCGGCGCCAACGGCGCTTCCAGCGCGCCGCGCACGTCGATGCGATCGTAGCGGCCGGTCGTGACTTCGCCCTTCACCTTCCATTCGTCGCCCGGATCGGAGGTGACGATGTTGAGCGCGCCGCCGATGGTGTTGCGGCCGAACAGCGTGCCCTGCGGTCCTTTCAGCACTTCGACGCGCTGAAGGTCCAGCAGGTCGACATTCGCGCCGATGTTGCGGGCGAGGTAGACATTGTCGACATAGACGCCCACGCCCGGTTCCAGGTTGAAGCCGAAATCATTCTGGCCGATACCGCGGATATAGGTGAAGAGGGTCGAGCTGGACCCGCCGAACGCGCCGGAGCTTTTCAGGGTGACGTTGGGCGCCTGTCCGGAAATGCTGGCGATGTCGGTCAGCCCCTTGGACTGGAGCGCTTCCGACGTGACGGCGGAAATGGCGATCGGCACCTGCTGCGCGCTTTCGGACCGCTTCTGCGCGGTGACGACGATGTCCTGGAGGCCGACATTCTCCTGCGGCGCGGCGGCGTCCTGCGCCATCGCGGCCGATGTCGAAAGGACGAGCGCCACCGCCAGCGCGGACGCGCCGTTCGAAATTCCAGACTTCATGATAAAACTCCCCTTGTCCCTTATGTATCGGCCGCCTTGTCGCGGCCTGTCTTGTCGATGACCGTCAGGTCAGAACGTTCAGAAAGCTCTCGCGCGGCATATTGTCCTGCGAGAAAGTGGCCTTGCCCAACTGGCTGGTGTCCCAGGTCAGCGTCGGCGTATCGGGATAATGGACATAGCCGCCGGTGAAGACTTCATTGCGGTTGCCCGACGGATCGAAGAAATAGATGGTCGCGCCGCGCGTCACCCCATGGCGGTTCACCGACACGTCGACCGGGATTTCATATTTGCCGATCAGGTCGCCCGCGTGGAACAGGTCGTTCACCGAATCCAGCAGGAAGGAGACATGGTGGAAGCGGCTGCCATCCGGTTGCAGGATGAAGGCGATGTCATGCGGCTTGTTGGAGCAGGAAAGGAAGACCGCAAGCCGGGTCTCGTCCCCCTGCGTGACCAGTTCCTCGCTGACGGTGAAGCCGAATATCCCGGTGAAGATGTCCCTGTTCTCGACGATGTTGGGTCCGCCCAGCAGCACATGGTCCAGCCGCACGCAGCGGAAGCCGCGAATATAGCCTTCGTCGGGAATGGTGCCGGGGTTGCGGGTCGGCATGCCGTTGCCGATCTTCTCCTTGTCGGCATAGATGTGCATGACATGGCCCGACGGCAGGGTGAAGCGGATGCGCCGGCCGCTCTTGGGATACACGCCCGGCTCGACATGTTCGACGGCAAGGCCATATTCGGTCAGCGCCGCGGCGAAATGGTCGATCTCCGCATCCTCATAGGTGCGGAAGGCGAAATATTCGACGCCGGGCGCATCGGCCTTCTCCAGGACCAGCGAATACCAGTCATGCTCGTCCGCGACCTTGTAATAGAGCTTGTCGGGGTCGCCCTGATAGGTTTCGATAAGACCCATCCGCTCGCCATAGTGGCGGCGCGCGTCGTCGATGTCGAACACCCTGACGCACACTTCGCCGACCCGGAGCAATCCACGAATCGCCATTCATTCTCTCCCAGAAATATCGTCGCGCAGCATGGCCGCCAGGGCGGCTGCGGCGATGTCCTCGTCTTCCACTTCGCTGCCGCCCGACACGCCGACCGCCCCGATCAGGCGCCCCTGCACCTCGGCGGGACAGCCGCCCGGAACTTCCGTCAGGCGCGGCCGGCGCAGCAAACCGTCGCGCACCGGGCGGGGCGCCCGCTCCAGCAGCGCGCCGAAATCGCGCGTCGCCATTGCGAAGCTGGCAGCGGTATAGGCCTTGTCGATCGCCAGTTCGCCTGAACTAAGGAACGATCCCGGCATCCGCAGATAGCCCGCGAGATTGCCCGCCCCATCCACGACCGCGACATGCACGCGGGCGCCGATCGCCTCCGCGCGGGCGCGGCCGGCGGACAGCATCCGCTCCACCGCCTGCGCCGCGGGGGCGCCGATCTCCGCAATCGCGCTCATGCGGCGCGGCCGACCGGGGCGGCGCCGAAGGATGCGCGCGGCAACGGCACGGCGCGAATATCGCTCGACGGATAGGCGCGGCAGGCCAGGACGATGCCCGCCTGCTCATCGGCGGCGCTCACCACGGCGCGGTTCATATGCCCGGTGGAACAGCGGCCCGCCTGTATCCGGATGCGGCAGACGCCGCACCCGCCGCTGCGGCATCCCACGGCCAGCGCCTTGCGTCCGGACGCGATCATCGCCGCCAGCAGGCTCTGGTCGGCGCGGCAGGGAAAGCGCACGCCCCCTATCTCTATCTGAAACGGCGCCGCTTGGGTCAGGCCTTCAACATCGCGATCGTCCATCCGATCTCTCTCCTGCCAGTCATTCTGTTCTTTTCACCGATCATAATCATGGGGTGAATTACCGACAAATACCCTTTCCGCTCGCCTGTGATACTCCATGCGCATCACCCCTGCCCATCATCCTTGGCCCGTCATCCGGCGCGCAGCGACGCTTCGGACGCGCGCGCCTCGCTGGCGGGAACGCCGCCGATGCTCCACAGCGCGGGGGCGACCGGCATCACCGTGCCGCGTATCAGCGACCGGTCGCAGCCCAGATGGCGTTCGACAAGGTCGGTGAACCCCGCCGCCAGGGCCTGCAACTGTTCTGTCGGGCGGCCTTCGAGGGCGATGCAGGTGAACCAGGGCGCTGCCGCCCCGCCATCGCTGACCAGCCGGCCGCCCGTCGCCCAGCGATGCGCCGGCACGCTCGTGGCGAAAGCGCGCACCCGCTCCAGGGGCGGCGGCGAAACCGTGGGATAGAGCGCCTGCACATAGAAGAACGAGGCTGCCTCCAGCAGCGCGGCGACGGCTTCTTCCGGATATTGGTCCGCCACCAGATGGAATTGCACGATGGGCATGCCGCTTCTCCTTCCTCAAGGCAGGCCGCGCCGGCGGCCCGCGTCCAGCATTATCGCCGCGCCCGCCATGGCGTCCGCCTCCGCATCGAGCAGCATCGCCACGGCCCAGGCGACCTGGCTCGGGGTGGTGAGCGCGCCGATGGCGGATTCGCCGCGCATCGCGTCCAGCTCGTCCGCGACCGAGCCGCCGTTTTCCGAGGCCCGCGCCGCCGCGACCTTGTGCAGCCGATCGGTATCGGCGGGGCCGGGGGCGACAAGATGGGCGGTGATCCCCTCCCCGCCATAGGCCCAGCTCATCTGCCGCACCACATTGGCGAGCGCCGCATTGGCGACCCCGGCGGTGGCGGCATAGGCGGTCGGCTCGAACCCGTAATGGCCGCCGATCGCGACGAGGCGGCTGTGGCGGCGCAGTCGGTCCTCCACCGCGCGCACCAGCCGGACGAAGCCGCCGACCTTGATGTTGCAGGCCTCCACCAGCGCGTCGGTGGGCGCGGCGCGAATGCCGCCCGCCACCGGCACGCCGGGCGCATGGACGACCATGGCGACCGGCCGGTCCAGCCGCGCCCGAAGCGCATCGACCGCATCGTCGGACGCGAAGTCGGCCACGACCGGCATCACCACGCCCGCGCCATGGCGATCGACCAGCGCCTCCAGCGGCTCGCGCGACCGCGCCACCGCGACGACATGCATCTTGCGCGCCACCAGCCCGGCGACGATCGCCTTGCCCAATGCGCCGCTCGCGCCGACGACCACGCAATGGGCGCCGAAATTCCTGCCCGGAACGGACATGCTCTTCACTCCGATCTGAAAACCGGGCGTCAGGCCGAAATCAGCCCGCGCTCCTTCGCCATTGTGAGGGCGGTATCCTCTATCATGTCCTCCTGCCCGCCGATCATCTTCAGGCGGCCCAGTTCGACCAGCAGGTCGCGGGCGGGCAGGCCATATTTGCGCTCGCAATCCTTGGCCGCGTAGAGGAAGGTGGAATAGACCCCGGCATAGCCCAGCGTCAGGCTGTCCCGGTCGGCGCGCGGGGGCTTCGCCATCATCGGCAGCGCCCGCTCCTCCGCGACGTCCATCAGGCGGAAGGTGTCGACGCCCGTTTCCACCCCCATCCGCTCGCACACGGCGGCGAATACCTCCAGCGGGGTGTTGCCGGCGCCAGCGCCGAAACCGGCGGCGGACCCGTCGATCCGGCTGGCGCCCGCCGCCACGGCGGCCAGCGAATTGGCGATCCCAAGGCCAAGATTGTGATGGCCGTGGAACCCGATCTCCGTCTCCGCCTGCAACGCGCCCTTCAACGCGCCGATCCGCGCCGTCACATCTTCGGGCAGCATGTAACCGGCGCTGTCGACGCAATAGACGGTCGTCGCGCCATAGCCTTCCATCAGCAGCGCCTGTTCGACCAGCGTTTCGACCGAGGTCATGTGCGCCATCATCAGGAAGCCCACCGTGTCGAGCCCCAGCTTCCGGCCGAGGCCGATATGCTGTTCGGTCACGTCCGCCTCCGTGCAGTGGGACGCGACATGGACGCAGCCCGCGCCGCAATCCGCCGCCATGCGCAGTTCGTCCAGCGTGCCGATGCCCGGCACATGCAGGACCGACACGGTGGCGTTCTTCATGCGGGACGCGACGGCGGTGATATAGTCGCGGTCGCTATGCGCGCCGCGCCCATAGTTGAGCGACGAACCGCCCAGCCCATCGCCATGCGTCACCTGCAACAGGGGCACGCCCGCCTCGTCCAGCCCGGTCGAGATGGCGATCATCTGGTCCAGGCTGATCTGGTGCCGCATCGAATGCATGCCGTCGCGCAGGCACATGTCATGCAGCTTGACCTTCCGGCCCTTGATCTGCGCCGTCGTCGTCATTGCACGCTCTCCATCATCTCCTGCGCGAACATCTCGCCCGTGCGCGCGGCGGCGGCGGTCATGATGTCCAGATTGCCCGCATATCGGGGCAGGAAGTCGCCCAGCCCCTCGACCTCCAGGAAGATGGAGACCTTGCGCCCCTCGAAGGTCGGCCCGTTCTTCAGCCGATAGCCCGGCACATAGCGCTGCACCTGCGCGATCATCTCTTGCACGGATGCGGCGATCGCGTCCCGGTCCGGCTCGTCGGCGGTCTCGCAATAGACGGTGTCGCGCATCATCAGCGGCGGTTCGGCGGGATTGACGACGACGATCGCCTTGCCCTTCGCCGCGCCGCCCACCTTCTCGATCGCGGCGGGGGTGGTGCGGGTGAATTCGTCGATATTCTTGCGGGTGCCGGGGCCGATCGACCTGGACGCCACCGTCGCGATGATCTCCGCATAATCGACCGGCTGGACGCGGCTGACCGCGTTCACCATCGGGATCGTCGCCTGACCCGCGCAGGTCACCATGTTGACGTTGACCGCGCCGTCGCGCGCCTGCTGCGCCAGGTTGACCGCCGGCACGCAAAGCGGACCGATGGCCGCCGGCGTCAGGTCGATCATCAGCACGCCCAGCTCGTTCAGCTTGCGGCTGTTTTCGGCATGGACATAGGCCGACGTCGCGTCGAACGCGATCTTCACGCCGTCCCTGGCGACATGCGGCACCAGGCCGTCGACGCCCGCATCGGTGGTCTTCAGCCCCAGCTCCCGCGCCCGCGCCAGCCCTTCGGACGCCGGATCGACGCCGACCATCCAGACCGGCTCCAGCCTGTCGGAACGCAGCAGCTTGTAGAGCAGGTCGGTGCCGATATTGCCCGGCCCGATGATGGCGCATTTCACTTTGGTCATCAACTTTGTCCCTGCTGCGCCTTTTCGCCGAACGTCACGCCGGCGACGGCATAATGGTCCAAGGGGGTTTCGTTCAGGATCACGCGCACCTGGTCGGGACGCACGTCCATGGTTTCGACCGTCGCCCTGGTGAGGGCGCGGATGAAGGCCCATTTCTTTTCCATCGAGCGGCCTTCGCCAATGACCACGGATATAATCGGCATCAGTCTATCCTCACATTGATGCTGCCCATGTCCTGAAAGCGGGCGCAAACGATGTCGCCTTTCGCGATCGGCATCGCTTCCGTCGCGGCGCCGGTCAGCACCACCGAGCCGGCGGGCAATATCCGCCCCCGCTCATGGAGCCAGGCGACCAGCATCTGCACGGCGCGGGCGGGATGGCCCAGCACCGCGCCCGAACAGGCCAGCGCCGCCGCCTCGCCGTTGATTTCCAGCACGATGCCGATGGTCGCGGGGTCGACATCATTGGGCCGCCGCATCCGCCCGCCCATGACGAAGCGCGCGCTGGAGCCATTGTCCGCGACGACGCTCGGCAGGTCGAACCTGAACTTCTCGAACCGGCTGTCGAGGATCTCGATGGCGGGCTGGATGAAGTCCGTCGCGGCATGGACCTGATCGATGGAAACGGCCGGGCCGGACAGGTCGCGGGCCATGACATAGGCGATTTCCCCCTCGACGCGCGGATGGATCAGCCCGGCGGTCGGCACCACGCCGCCTTCCGCATCGCATGTGTCGCGCATCAGCAGGCCGAAGCTCGGCACGTCGACGCCCATCTGGATCATCTTGGCCCGCGAGGTGAGACCGGCCTTGTAGCCGATCAGCGCCCGGCCCCGCGCCTGCCAGCGGCGCAGGCATTCGTCCTGCACGGCATAGCCGTCATCGACGGTCATGCCCGGATAATCGTCGGTCAGCTTCGCGATGGTGTGGCGGTTCGACTGGGCGCCGTCCACCCGGTTCGCCAGTTCGGCGATGGCTGCTGCATCAAGCATCGGCGGTCCTCCGGCCGAAGGTCAGGGAACAATCGCCGATCCCGCCGATGCGCATGGCGATATGGTCGCCCTCGCCCACCGGGAACATCGGCCCCAGCGCGCCGGACAGGATCACCTCCCCGGCCAGGAAGGGCATGTCGAGCCGGCCCAGCGTATTGGCGAGCCAGGCGACCGCATTGGCGGGCGATCCCTGCACGGCCGCGCCCACGCCCACGGCCACCTGCTCGCCATTGCGTTCCGCCCACATGCCGGCCAGCGCCAGATCCACGTCGCGCGGATCGATCTTCTCGCGGCCCAGCGCATAGACGCCGCAGGAGGCGTTGTCGGCCACCGTGTCCTGGATGCGGATGTCCCAGTTCGTGATGCGGCTGTCGACGATCTCGAAACAGGCGCGGACATGGTCCGTCGCCGCCAGCACGTCCGCCGCCGTGACGCCCGGGCCTTTCAGGTCGCGTTTCAGGACGAAGGCGATCTCCGCCTCCGCCTTGGGCTGGATCAGCGCTTCGATCGGGACGGTCGCGCCATCGTCATAGGCCATGGCGCTGGTCAATATGCCGAAGTCCGGTTCGAACACGCCGATGGCGTTCTGCACGGCCCGGGAGGTGACGCCGATCTTCTTGCCGACGACCGTCTCGCCCGCGGCGACGCGCCGCCCGATCATGCGGGCCTGGATGTGGTAGGCATCGACGATGGTGATGCCCGGCACCCGGTCCCGCAGATTGGGGACAGTCGCGCCGGCGACCAGCGCCTCGTACAGTTCGTCGCCGTGCCGGGCGATGGCGGCCGCGTCCAGCACGGTCACAGCTTCACGCAGATGTTGCGCAGCTCGGTATAGAATTCGAGGCTGTGGACCCCGCCTTCCCGGCCGATGCCGCTATGCCCGGTGCCGCCGAAGGGCGTGCGCAGGTCGCGCAGGAACCAGCTGTTGACCCAGGTGATGCCCACGTCGACCTCCGCCGCGACGCGGTGCGCGCGCGACAGGTCCCGCGTGAAGATGGCGGTGGAAAGGCCGTAATCGGTCGCATTGGCGACGGCGATGGCCTCCTCCTCGCTGTCGAAGGGGCGGATGTGGCAGCAGGGACCGAAAATCTCCTCGTTCCAGACCGACGCCTCGTCCGCCAGGCCGGTCCAGATCGTCGGCTGCACCCAATGGCCGCCCGAAAGTTCCTCGGGCATGGTCGGCACGCCGCCGCCGGTCACGACACTCGCGCCCTCCGCCACGGCCTTTTCATAATAGGACAGCACCTTTTCGCGGTGCTCGGCGGAGATGAGCGGGCCCAAGGTCGCGCCGGGCCTGAGCGCCTCCGCCTTTTCCTTGAGACCCGCGACCAGCGCCTCGAACAGCGGCCGCTCGACCAACACCCGCTCGGTGCCCAGGCACACCTGCCCGCAATTGAGGAAGACGGATCGGCCCAGCGCCTCCAGCGTCACGTCGAGATCGGCGTCGGCGAAGACGATCGCGCTGTTCTTGCCGCCCAATTCGAAGGACACGTCACGCAGGCCATGCGCCGCCGCCTGCATGATGGCGGTGCCGGTGCGCGTCTCCCCCGTGAAGGTGATCGCGTCGACGCCCGGATGCTGGGTCAGATATCCGCCCGCGCTGTCCGGGCCGAAGCCGTGGACGACATTATAGACGCCCGCGGGCACGCCCGCATCGTTCATCACCTCGCCCAGCAGGGTCGCGGTGCCCGGCGTCTCCTCCGACGGCTTCACGATCACGCTGTTGCCGCAGGCGAGCGCCGGCGCGACCTTCCACGTCATCAGCAGCAGCGGCGCGTTCCATGGGCAGATGACGCCGATCACCCCCTTGGGCTTGCGGATCGCATAGTTGAGCGCGCCCCGCCCGTCCGGAGTCGGCGTCTGGAAGCTCTCGGTCGCGACATTCTTCACAACGTCGGCGAAGATCCGGAAATTGGCCGCGCCGCGCGGGATGAAGGCATGTTCCATCATCGACCGGGGCTGGCCGGTATCGGCCATTTCCGCCGCCACGAAATCGTCGAAGCGCCGGACGATGCCGTCCGCGACGGCCCGCATCAGGTCGGACCGATCGTCCACCGTCAGCCTTGCCCAGGGGCCCTTCTGCGCCGCCCGCGCCGCCTGCACCGCCAGGTCGATTTCGGCGCGGCCGCCCTCATGCACATGGCCGATCAGCGCGCCATCGCTGGGCCGATATTTGGGGAAAGTCCTGCCGGACGTTCCGTGCGTGAAGGTTCCGTCGATGAAATGCTGGAAATGCGCCAACTGTCCTCTCCATGTCGTTGCCTGACCTTCTAACGAAGGATAGCCTTACCCAATAATACTGTTTTATACGCTTTGAGATACCTGTAAGGCATATCTCGACCAGCATCGAAAGGCGCAAGACATGTTCGCGAACCGCATCGACATCCGCCACCTGCGCTATTTCGTGGAGACCGTGCGCCATGGCAGCATCCGGGGCGCATCCCAGGAACTCCATCTGTCCCAGCCGCCGCTGACCCGCCAGATCCAGTATCTGGAGGAAGTGCTGGGCGTGTCCCTGCTGGTGCGCAAGCGTCATGGCGTCGAACCCACCGCCGCCGGGCAGGCCCTCTATACGGAGGCGGTCAACATCCTGAACCTGGTGGAGCAGGCCTGCGCCACGACGCAACTGATCGGTCAGGGCGCGCTCGGCCGGCTGGACGTGGGCGTGTTCGGGTCCGCCGTGCTCGACATCGTGCCGCGCATCGTGCTCGATTTCCGAAAGCGCTATCCCAATGTCGAGGTGATCCTGCACAATATGGACCGCGACACGCAGGTGAAGGCGTTGCAGGAACGGCGGATCGCCATCGGCTTCAACCGATTCTTCCTGGAATATCCCGGACTGCAATGGGAAACCGTGGTGCACGAGCCGATGATCATCGCCATGCCGCGCAACCACAGGCTGGCGGGCCGCGCATCCATCGCCCTGTCGGACCTGGCGGGGGAACCGATGATCTTCTATCCCCGCGCCAGCCAGTCGGGCGGGTTCAGCAATTTCCTGCTGCGCGCCTTTCACGACCTCAACATCGAACCCAATGTCGTGCAGACGGTCGACGACGTGGTGACGGCCGTCGCCTTCGTGTCGAGCGGCGTGGGACTGGCGGCGGCGGTGGAATCGGCGCGGACGCTGCAATTGCCGGACGTGGTCTATGTACCGCTGGCCGAAGATGACGGTCCGGCCGCGTTCGACCTGTGCATGATCTACCGCTCCGGCGACGAATCGCCGCTGATCGACGGTTTCCGGCAGGCGGTGAAGACGGTGACGGAACGGCCGTCCGACCACGGCCGTTGATTTCCGGCGGGGCCCTTCATCCGCCCCGCCGCCCCTTCCAATATTGCACCTGCGCGCGCGTCATGCCCAGCGCGGCGGCGGCGGCGCTGACATTGCCGCCGCTGCGGCACAGGGCGGCCGCAATCAGTTGATCCGCGATCTGTTGCTGGCTGAGTCCGCTGTCGAGCAGCATCGCGCCGACATCCTGCTCAGCGCCCCTGCCATGCTGGCGAAAACGGCGCGCGACGAAATCGCGGAACGGGTCGGGCACGAAGCCGTCTGTCCGGTTGCCCACGCCCAGCGTCAGATGGTGCAGGCCGATCGCCTCCCCGTCCGCCGCCAGGATGACGCCCCGCTCCACCAGATTCTCCATCTCGCGGATATTGCCCGGCCAGCCATAGTCGTGGAAGGCGCGGACGACCTCCGCCTCCAGGCGCAGCAGGCCGCGGCCGTGCCGCTGGCAGAGGCGGGCAAGGAAATGATTGGCCAGCACCGGGATGTCCGCCCGGCGCTCCCGCAGCGGCGGGATATAGACGGGAAAGGGACTCAGCCGGTGGAACAGGTCGGCGCGGAAACGGCCCGCCTCCATCTCGGCGCGCAGGTCGGCATTGGTGGCGGCGATCAGGCGGACGTCGGCGGTCAGCGTCTTCGTCCCGCCCACCCGCTCATAATCGCCGTCCTGCAAAACGCGCAGCAGCTTGCCCTGCGCGGCGAGGGACAGCGTGCCGATCTCATCGAGGAACAGGGTGCCGCCGGCGGCCCGCTCGAACCGGCCGGGGCGTGTCGCGACAGCGCCGGTGAAGGCGCCCTTCTCCACCCCGAACAATTCCGCCTCCAGCAATGTCTCCGGAATGGCGGCGCAATTGACCGCGACGATCGGCCTGTCGGCGCGCCGGCTGCGCTTGTGCAGTTCGCGCGCGAACACTTCCTTGCCGACGCCGCTTTCGCCCAGGAACAGCACGGGCGCCATGGTGGGCGCGACCTTGTCCACCAGATGCAGCACCGTGTTGAAGCCGGACGACGCGCCCACGATCGCGCGCGCGCCCATATGCAGGTCCACGTCCACCGGCCCTGCGCTGTCCGGCGGCACCGGTCGACGGCTGTAGGTGTCGGCGCGGAACCAGCGCAGTTCGGCGTCGGCGTCCGGCCATTCATCCGCCGGCCGCCCGACCAGATAACAGCGGTCATGCCCCATCGCGATGCATTCCAGTTCGCGGAACACCATCGGCCGGCCGAAGAAGGTGGAGGCATAGCCCGATGCATATCCCGCCTGCTGCCATCCCGCCGGATGCGCGCCGATGCCCATTTCCTGCACATGGGACGCGCATTCCGCCGAATTGTGCCAGACATATTCGCCGTAGAAACGCCCGGCCTCGAAATCCGCCTCGAACGCCAGTTCCTCGACCTGCACGGCCCCCTTCAGCGCATGGAATTGCGGACCGGCGCGATAGATGTCCTCCAGGCTGCCGCGATGCCGCAATTCCTGCGCGAGCTGCGCATCCGCGACGCCGGTGCCATAGCCGATGCGCGACATCAGCATGCGCGCGCTTTCATAGCCTAGCGCGCGCACCAGTTCGCGCCGCAACTGGCCCAGGACGATGTCGTCGACCAGCAGCATCCGCCGCTTGCCCAGGCGGATCTCCGCGCTTGCCGGGTCGAAATGGAAGCTGTCGCGCAGGTCGGCAAGGTCGCGGTCCCCGGTGGGCGCGACTCCGCCATCGTGAAATGCGGTCCCCAGTCCCGACTTGCCCGATGTCGATCCGCCTGCCCGCGCCACGCCCCACTCCTGTCGATTATTCGACAACCATAGGGGAAGAAGCAGATGATTTTCAACAGTCCGATCCTGTTCCACCCCCATACAGGTGGTCGTGCGCGGCATGTCCTTCCCACCCCTTGTCCGGGAAGAACGGGATTTCGGCCCGCTTATGCGGAACGGACGGGGCGGAGACGCGCAATCTGGCACGCTGCTTGCTGAACGATCCGCATCAGCCGCCATCCGTGCGGCGACCATGGGAAAAGGATCATCATGTCTGCAAAGAGCCTGTATCTCAAGCGCGCCTGGTACGTCGCCGCCCTCTCCAGCGAAGTCGATGCGACGCAGCTTTTCCACCGCCGGATATTGGGCATGTCGATCCTGATCTACCGCGATGCGCGGGGAGAGGCGGTCGCCCTTCAGGACCGCTGCCCGCACCGTTTCGCCCCGCTTTCCATGGGCAGCCGGGTGGGCGACGCCATCGCCTGCCCCTATCATGGACTGCGGTTCGACGCGGGCGGGCATTGCGTCCACAACCCGCACGGCCGCGGCCAATTGCCCAAGGGACAGGTCGTGCGCAGCTTTCCGCTGATCGAACGGCACGGTTTCCTGTGGATCTGGATGGCGGAGGAGGCCGCCGATCCCGCGCTGCTGCCCGACTTCGCGCCGCTGGACGAGGGCCATGCCAACGGCGTCGGCCACACCTATATGAAGTTGCCGGTCGATTACCGGCTGATCCTGGACAATGTCATGGACCTCAGCCATGTCGACTACGTCCATGGCGAGATCATCACGACGCGCGGACAATTGTCGCCGCTGATCCCGCAGGTGGAGGAAACGGACCACAGCGTTTCGGCCAGTTGGGACTACAGCCAGACCCCGCCCATCGGAATCTTCGCCCCCTTCCTGCCCCGCCCGGAGGAGACGGCGCGGCACAGCATCCGCGTCACATGGACGGCGCCCGCCAATATCCAGTTGTCGATCGCGGCCGCGCAGGACGATGTGCCCTTCGAACAGGGCGTCAGCCAATATGACCTGCACAGCTGCACGCCCGGCGACGAGAATGAGACCCATTATTTCTTCGCCACGCGCCGGAACCATGCGGAAGAGGATGGAGACTATAACAGGTTCAAGACGGCGGCCATGCACGCGGCGTTCGAGACGGAAGATGGCCCCATCATCGCCGCGAGCCAAAGGGAGATGGGGGGCGAGGAATTCTTCGACCTCAAACCCATGCTGCTGTCCAACGATCTGGCGGCCGTGAAGGTACGCCGACAGCTGCAACGGGCGATAGATAATGAAAATGCGACTTCAAGTGGATGGGGCCGCGCCGTTGCCCGGTCCTGAACCAAAATAGTCGGGCGGCGCCGGGATTTCGCGCTTCATCGGCAAGAAGCGCCGGGCGTCAGGCGCGAAAACAGGTCGGCATCAGGGATTTACTTCCGGGCGGGCGGCAAGTTCGCCTTCCCCTGCCGGCAGGGGCGGCGGCATCAACTCCCGGATCACGCCCCAATAGCTCTGCGTGACGTGCGCTTCCGCCGCATAGACCGGATCGGTCATCAGATGCGCGTGCAGCCGGCGCAGATTGGGCCAGGGCACCGACGGGAACAGATGATGTTCCAGGTGATAGCTCACGTTGAAGGGCGCGATCAGGAACCTGTCGAGCAGGGTGGGGATGACCGTGCGCGTGCCCTTCAGCTCGCTTTCGTCGGAGACGCCGTTATGCTCCGCCATTGCCCGGATCCGATTGAAGACATTCGCCCAGATGAACTGCGGGATCAGCAGGAGCCCCAATATCTTCCAGCGATAGGGCGACAACAGGATCAGGCCGTAGAAGAGCAGCGCCCACAGCACATAGCGGATGCGCAGGCCCAGGGGAAAATCATAACCGAAGCGCCGGGGATTGTGGAAATTGGCGAAGGGCGCCCAGACGCGGCTGTCCCGCGCCATGCGATAGAGGTTGAGGCCGGTCACGCTGCGGACCAGCAGCCAGGCCATGGCAGCCGCGCTTTTCGGGAAATGCTGGTCGGAATCCCGCCGCTGGACACGATAATCGCGGTCGCGCAGCGTGTTGGTGTAGCGGTGGTGATGCAGGTGATTGGCGCGGTACAGGTCGACGCTGAAGCCGAGCGGATAGGCGACGAATATGTCCCCTATCAGGTCGTTGAGGCGCCGGTTGCTGAACAGCATGCCGTGACATGCATCGTGCATCATCACCGCCAGGCACTGAATGCGCGTTCCGATGACGATGCCGGCCAGCAGGTAAACCGGAATTCGGTCGACATGGATGGCGATCGCCCCGGCCCCGATCGCTATTGCCCATTGGAGGACGAGCAGCAGAGCGTTGCGGCGATCGTCGATGACGGAAAGATCGCGGATCAGCGCCAAAGTGCCCCGCCGCGAATATCGATAGCCGGGGGGACGCTCCTTGGCGCTTTCTTCCATGGGAGTAGGTCTCCGAATGCAACATCAAACCGTCGCGGACGCTATGATCGGTGCGATCCGGCGTCAAGCTCGCTCCTGATGCGGGCGCTCGCGCAGCGCATCGGATCGCCCGCCGCCGCGGGCCAGTTTTCCTGAAGGGCGGACAACCGGTCCATCGCGCCCGTTCCACAAAAGGTCGGCGCGGCGATTGCCGCCATGCCGGATGGTGATAAGGATGGCTTATGCCCGCCTCGGAACCACTTGACCGCCGTTCGCTCACCCTTGCGGCGCTGTCCACCGTGGTCGAATGGTATGATTTCACCCTGTTCCTCTACCTGGCCACGGTGCTTGCGCGCGTGTTCTTCGTGGGCGGGAATGCGATGCTCACGACGCTGGCGGGGTTTGCGGTCGCCTATCTGATGCGGCCGCTGGGCGCGATGGTGTTCGGGCATTTCGGGGACCGGCATGGGCGAAGGGCGACGCTGCTCCTGTCCATGGCCTTGATGACGGTGGCGATGCTGCTGAGCGCCCTGCTGCCGACCGTGGCGCAGATCGGCCCGCTCGCCGGGATATTGCTGCTGGCCCTGCGGTGCGTGATGGGATTTGCGGTGGGGGGCGAATATACCGGCGTCGTCGCCTATCTGCTGGAAGGCGCGGCGCCGCATCGTCGCGCGCTCGTCACGTCGATGGCGGCGGCGACCAGCGAGGTCGGCGGGTTGCTGGCCGCGGGCGCGTCGGCGCTGACCGTGAGCCTTCTTCCCGCTCCGGCGCTGGAAAGCTGGGGCTGGCGATTGCCGTTCCTGTTCGGCGCGGCGCTGGCGGGCACGATCCTGGTGGCCCGCGCGGCGATGCGGGAATCGCCAGAGTTCGCGCTTCATCGCGCGGCAGGGACGCTGGTGAGCAGGCCGCTCGGTCATGCGGTATCGCGCCATGGAGCGGGCGTGGCGAGGGGCTTCGCCATCTCGGCCCTGGGATCGATCACCTATTATGTCGGCATCACCTACCTGCCGATCCACCTGGTCTCGTCTGGCGGGCTCAGCGAGGCGGAGGCGCTCAAACTGGCGACCGTCGCGGCGGTCGCGGTGATTGTCGTGACGCCATTTGTGGGCCTGGCCGCCGACCGGTTCGGGCGTCGCCCGGTGCTCGTCGCCCTGGCCGTCCTGTCGGCCGCGCTGCCCTATCTGTCCTTCCGACTGCTCGCCGGAGCGGGAACGTCGTCGGCGCTGGCCGGCGCCGTGGTGCTCGCCGCTTTAGCGGGCGGCGTCAGTGCCGTGGGCGCGGTGACGACGGCCGAACAGGTTCCGGCCGAAGGGCGGCTGAGCGGGCTAGCCCTTGGCGCCACGACCGCGACCGCATTGTTCGGTGGCCTGACGCCGTGGCTCGCACAACTGCTGACGGAGCGAACAGGATCGACCGCGGCGCCGGGCATCATGATCGCGCTGGTGTCGCTGGCGGTGCTTCCCGTGCTGCTGACGCTTCCCGAGACGCGGCCGCCACGAGGCTGAGCCTCAGAGACCGAAGCGCACCTTGGCTTAGGGCCGTCCAGAAATTGCAGGCCGTGAAGCTGGCCTTGGGGTGCCCCTGCCCGCGAAAAACCTTCCCAACGCCTTTCGCGACAGCAGGGCTATTGCCTGATCGGGGGCAACTGTGCTCATCGGGGGCAGCGCGCCATGGGAGGATCGCATCCTCCCGCTTTCGTCGGCGCCCGGCAGAATGAGGACTGGCCATGCATGCGATCCCGAAGCTTTCCCCCGCAACCATCGCCATAGAAGGATCGCAGGAGCGCTTTCCCATTCGCAGGATATTCTGCGTCGGTCAGAATTACGCGGACCATGCGCGGGAAATGGGGTCCGATCCGGACCGGGCGCCGCCCTTCTTCTTTTCAAAGCCGTCCGACGCCGTCGCGGCGAATGGATCGCGCCTTCCCTTTCCGCCTTTGACGAGCGATCTGCATCATGAGGCCGAGCTTGTGGTGGCGCTTGGTTCGGGCGGTGCGAAGATCGGCGCCGAACAGGCGAGCGCGGCCATCTGGGGTTGGACCGTCGGCCTCGATCTCACACGCCGCGATCTGCAGTCGGAGGCGAAGAAGGCGGGCCGCCCCTGGGACATGGCCAAGGGGTTCGACGATTCCGCACCCGTCGGAGACCTGCGCCCCGGTCTGCCGCCGTCGTCGGGGGCCATTTCGCTGGCTGTCAACGGAGAGCTTCGCCAGTCCGGCGACCTGTCCCAGATGATATGGTCGGTGCCCGAGATCATCGCCAATCTTTCGACCTATGTGGCGCTCGCCCCCGGCGATCTCATCTTCACCGGTACGCCCGCTGGAGTGGGGCCGATAGGAAGAGGGGACAGGCTGGTCGCGTCCATCGACGGACTGCCGCCGCTGGAAATCTCCTTCGAGGATTGAATGCAGGCCCGCGCGCGCTGCGCATCCGTTCGCCGGCCTAATCGATCGTATAGGGTTTCAACCGGGCGCAAGTCGATGCGCGCATCGTCCGGCACCCGCTCAACGGACAGCCACCGACAAGGAGAGGAGCGCGGCAAACACAGCCGCGCATCCTTCCTGCGCCATGCCCTCAGGCGTCGAAGCCGGGCGACTGGCGCTGCGCCTTGCGGAGCGCGGCCTCCCAGACGAGGTCGTAATGCGATCTGGCGCCTTCGACCGGCTTGCGCTCGCGGCTCATCTGGCGGCGGACTTCCTCCTGCGCGGCTTCCGGGGCGATCAGCACCCTGTCGCGGCCCACGGCAAGGCTGCGGACCTGCGCCTTGCAGGCTTCCTCCAGATGATAGATGCCGCTGAACGCCTCGCCCGGCGTCGAACCCAGCGCCAGCGTGCCGTGATTGCGCAGCAGCATGACATTGGTGTCGCCCAGGTCGGCCACCAGCCGTTCGCGTTCGTCCAGATTGAGCGCCACGCCTTCATAATCGTGGTAGGAAAGGCGCGGGATCAGGGCCAGGGCGCGCTGGTTGAGCGGCAGCAGCCCTTCGGCATGGGCCGATACCGCCATGCCGTCGGCGCTGTGGAAATGGGCGATATAATGGGCATCGTCCCGCGCGCCGTGGATCGCGCTGTGGATCACATATCCGGCATAGTTGATGCCATAGTCGCTTTCCCCGATGACATTGCCGTCGAGGTCGACCTTGACCAGGCTGGAGGCGGTGATCTCATCGAACATCAGGCCGAAGGGGTTGATCAGGAAATGATGCTCCGGCCCCGACACGCGCGCCGAGATATGGGTGTAGATGAAATCGTCCCAGCCATAGAGGGCGGACAGGCGATAGAAAGCGGCAAGATCGACGCGGACCTTCCATTCCGCTTCGCTGATGCCCGACTGGCGGAAACGGTCGTCCTTCAAGACTGTGGCCATGGCGCTGCTCCTTTGCGCGGTATTTTAGGGAGGCGGCGGGACACCGCCCAATGAGAATGACTTATCGATCGATTGGCGACGCTCATGCGGGGAACAAGCCTGCGTCCACGATCGAGGCGACGTCGATATGGGCCGGCAGCTCGCCATCGGCATGGAAGCGGTCGACCACCCGTTGCAACGGCTTCACCACCGTCGCGTCGGGCGGGATCAGTAGCGGGTTCTGCCGTTCCACGATCAGGGCGGCGAGTTTGGGGTCGACCTTCGTCTGCCGGACGAAGATACGGGCATAGTCGGCGGGATGCGCCTGCGACCACAGGCTCGCCTTGCGGAGGCGGGCGAGGACGTCGCGCAGGGCTTCGCGCTTCGCCGGGTTGTCGAGCGCCGCTTGCGACGCGGCGATCAGGGTCAGGCCGCTGTTGATCCCCTCCCCGTTGCGCAGCACGCGCGCGCCGCGCTGTTCGGCCGCGAGCTGGTAGGTGCCGAAGGTCGCCCACGCCTCTATCTGCCCGGCGGCGAAGGCGGCGGCGGCGTCATTGGGCAGCATGAAGCCGATGCCGACCTTTCGCCGGTCGAGCTTCGCTTCCTTGAGCGCTTCGAGCAGCAGATAATGGGATATGCTGCCCCTCGCGCTCGACACGATCACGCGCTTGCCCGCAAGGCCCGCGACGGACCGGATGCGAGAGTCGCCGGGCACGAGAATGCCGATGTCCCTGGTCGATGAAATCGAACCCGCGATGATCTTCAGCGGCACGCCGGCCGAGGCGGCCAGCACGACCGGCAGGTCGCCCGCCGGAGCGGTGTCGACCGCCCCGGCGTTAAGCGCCTCCAGCAGCGGCGCGGCGCCGACGAAATTCGCCCATTGCACGTCATAGGGCAGGTCGTTCAGGGCGCCCGCCGCCTCCGCCTTCGACTCCAGCAGATGGACCTGGTCGCCCAGCACCAGTTTCGTGCGGCCGCTTTTCCCCGCGCAGGCGGCGAGGCCGAGGGCGGCCGCCCCCGCCAGGAAGGTGCGGCGATCAGAAAGCAAGCGCGATCCGTCCATAATAATAGCCGCCTGCGGGGTTGAAGGGCGACGGGCCGTAATAGCCCTGCCCGGTCTGGGGATTGCCCGGCCCGTTGGTTTCCGGGCGGACGTCGAACAGGTTGGTGGCGCCCACCGAAAGCGTGGCGAATTCCGTCACTTTCGCGCTGACGCTGGCGTCGGTGATGACCTTCGCCCCGAAATGACGGTCGTCGCCCGCCGCCGTGCGCTGCGTATATTTGCCGTAGCGGGTGGCGGTGAGGCTGAAGCCGAAAATGCCCTTGCTCCAGTTGAGCGTACTGACCAGTTTCGTGTGCGGCTGGAGCACTTCCAGCTCACCGATCTTGTCGCCGCCGAAGAAGACCGAACCCGCCCCCAGCAGCGAAGCGCCGGTGGGACCGAAGAGTTGCGACGGGGTGGCGACGACGTCCGTCACCTTGGTCTTCGAATAGTTGAAGGCGAAGGTCAGGCCCAGCTTGCCCAGATCGCCCAGGTTCCTCGAATAATCGGCCACCAGGTCGAAGCCCTTGGTCGTGGTGTCGGCGGCGTTGATGAAATATTCGGCCTGTTCGATGTCCGACAGGCCATTGGCGGCGAGGATGGCGGAAATTCCCGGCCCGAACAGGCGGCCGGTGCGTTCGATCCGGTTCTTGATGCGGATATAATAGCCGTCCAGCGTCACCGACAGGGACGGCGTGGGCGTAAAGACGAAGCCCAGCCCGGCATTCCAGGTCTTTTCCGCCTTGAGCGGCTTCGCGCCCAGCAGCTGGCCGACGGCGGAATCCGCCGTCACCAGCTTGGCGACGGTGGGCCGCAATTCGGTCTGCCCGGTCTGCGCGTTGAAGAAGGAGGAGGTGCGCCCATCGGTCTGGGCATAGCCGATCTGCGTCAGCGACGGCGCGCGGAAGCCGGTGCCCACCGTGCCGCGAACGGCGAAGGTGGGGCTGACCTCATAACGGCTGTTGAGTTTCAGGCCGACCGGACTGCCCGAACCGTCGCTATAATGTTCGGCGCGGATCGCGGCGCCGATATACCAGGCGTCGAGCGGATAGATGCCGAGATCGACATAGCCCGCATAGACCTTGCGGCTGATGTCGGCTTCATCGGCGGGGGAGAGGACGATGCCCCCCTGCACCACCGGCGAGGCGGTGACGCCGACATTCCAGTCATATTGCTGGTCGCCGGGACGGAAGCTGTATGTGGCCGGTTCATAGGCCAGCGGATCGCCCGCGAAGGTACGGAAACGGTCGAGCCGATATTCGCCGCCGATGGAGATTTGCAGCGGTTGGGCCAGGCCGATCTCAACCTCCCGGTGAAGATCGACATTATGGGTCCATTGCCGGGATACTAAATTTCGACGCACATGGTTGAAGATTAAAGATTTGCAAAATTCCAAAATTTGCAGATCCAACAAGATTACCAACAACCTTATGGAACCTACTTCGACTTCTATAAATCCCTTGGTTCTTTGGGTCAATACCAACAAATTTTCGTTCTTGTCGAGGTGATGGACGAATCCCGAATTTAGACCTAACTTCCAAGCCGGGGGACTTGATGCCGAAGATCTAAATCTCGGAAGGCTACGCCCAACAGACCAGCTAGACCGCTTTGAATGAAACGCAGCTGGCGCAACGATACTCGCCCGTCGCGATCTCGATTGGACTTTCCCGGGCCGGGCCACATTGTCAACCCGATGGAGCGCTAAGTGCCTCATGCACTTGGTCGGCTGATGATCAGTACGCTCATCGATCCGATCTGGCGCGGAACATAGACATCGTCGACATAGACGGCCAGCACCGGTTCCTGGATAGGGTCGCTTTCGCCCACGCTGGTGAGATTGCGCTGCTCCAGCAAGTCGGGCGTGAAGGCCGAAATGGCGATAGCTGTCTTTTGCAGATCAGTCGCCCGGCGTTCAGCGGTGACGATGATTTCACCCCTGGCATGAGCATTGTCTGTGGGCTGTAGCTGGGCTTGGGAGGTTTCAAGGACCATAGGAAACAAGACACATAGGGTGCCCGCCAGAAGAAGCTGATCGGAAAATTTCATACTTTGCCCTGCCAAAGCTGCCCCGCGCAGCACAAATTATCTACTATATTAATAGACAATTGGGTCAATTGATTCGTGGCGGTTCACCCATAAGCTACGCTCAAGGTTGCGCGGGTTAGCCGATGCCTTCGCCATTCTTGGATTTAATGTAATTTTGGTCCCTAGCAAGCGACCGATGATGTTTTTCGCGTGAGCGCAAGTTTCTAGGAGTGGCGGTCAGCTTAGGCTTCCCTCGCGCGCAAGCGGAGGTCGCGCTCGTTCGTGATAAACGGTCAGTCATAGGTGGAACGCAAGACCGCAGCCGAAATCGCGAAATTCACTAAATCTTAGAGACGAATTTCCGCTACTGGCTGGGAACGCAAAGTCTTCCGCACAATCGCAGGACGGCGAGGCCGTATGCCAGCGACTGGGCAGCGATGTGGCTGAAACAACAGTATTAGACTGCCTGAAACGTCTTGAGACGGAGGCAGTATTCAAAAACGCACGTACATCGCTGCATATTCAAAATAAGTTAATAACATTAAATGTCGAGACCAACAAAATATCCAAGAACTATATTGTACTCTTAACGAGCTAATGAAGCCACATGATACCGAAGTCAATATTTTCTCGCTCCACGTTTTTCACGAATGGATTTTTGATATCCACCGATACTCAAAATCCGTCTCCAAATTTCTTTGATCGATTGCAAACCTCTGGATCGCAACGGCGCCCGGTTTGGAGATTTCAAGAGATCGCCTCGCCGGCACCCGCATGATCAGATGGCGTCCCACGACCCCCAGTTCGCCGCGATCCCCACGCTACAATGTATCAAACCACGAAATCTCGCCATGGCTCATCTCCACCACCGTCATAAGCGCGTCCTCACTGCCAAATCGTTGCCCTAGTGAAGAGCCCCTCCGCTTCAATAGCAATGGCATTGTGCCTAACCTCTCTTATTCACCTGGCAGGTCATGAGGGGTTGGCGGGAGTGGTATAAGCTATTGGCTTACTGTAGGAAATTGGGTGTCGAGA
>NZ_JAINEZ010000082.1:0-23113 GCF_019873065.1 Sphingobium sp. PNB | reverse complement strand
TTCAGGCCACGGATAGCCAGATAGTCCCGCAAGGCGATTGCATCCTGATCCACCTTACCGTCCATCATGAGGGCCTTTCTGGGATAGGTGCGGGGTGGTGCACCTGATGCAATAAAGATCACGGTCGTAGGCTTTGCATGTGAACCATGATGCCTCAACCCAACGATGAATGCCAAGCCAGCATAACAGCCTACCCATCTCACTCCCCCTCAAGGTGGGCGCGGGCTTCCTCTGCCCGCAAGTCCGTAGCGATCCTGCTCATACCTCCACACACCCGCAGCGTGGTCTCCCGATCCCAGGGGCTTTCGCCATCAACCAGCCAGCGCCAGAGAACCTTGGAAGCGCGTTCGCAGCCGTCAGCCAGCTTCATCATCTCAGACATGGGGGTGATCCTTGTGCTGATATTCGCCGCACCAATCGGTCGGAAGTTTAAGATGAAACATTGGAAGACGGCGGCACTCATAAATTTCTATTGCCGCCTCCCATCGAGAGGCTCGCGGACGTTTACGCCAGTTTGGCACAAGTAACGCGAACCGGCACGTTTCGCACTTGTCAGCCATGAGCCGCCTCCCCGTTCAGGCGGGCGGAAAGCACTGGCAGTTTACAGTTGTTTGTAAACCGCTCTGGAGCGACATCGCTAAGTGCTTGAAAAATGGTAGCGGAGGAGGGACTTGAACCCCCGACACGCGGATTATGATTCCGCTGCTCTAACCAGCTGAGCTACTCCGCCCCATGGGCCGTCCGCCGGGCCATGCCCTGCGGTGAGGCGGCGCTATAAGCAGAGCGGGCTGATGGGTCAACGGGGTTTCACAGCATCGTGAAATTTCTCTGGCCGGGTCATCCGCCTGCACTGGCAAGGACGGTGGCAAGCCACCATCCCGGCACCGCGGCCAGGGCAAGGAAAGTCCCCAGCGGCACGCGCGTCGTGCCGTCCACCCTCCCGCCTGTCGCCATGACCGCGAGGACCGCCAGCAGTCCCACGCTCGCCGCCAGCAGCAGGATGAAGGGCAAGGCCTGCCAGCCGAACCAGGCGCCGAGCGCACCCAGCAGCTTGGCATCGCCCAGACCCAGCCCTTCGCGTCGCCGGAAGCGCCGATAGCCGAGCGCGACCAGCAGCAGCGTCAGATAGCCGGTCAGCGCGCCGATCGCCCGATCCCCCATCGTCGCGTCGGTCGTCCAGGGACCAAGGGTGAAGCCCAGGAACGCCAATGGCAGGGTCAGCGCGTCGGGCAGCCAGAAATGCCGCCGGTCGAGCACCGCCAGCGTCAGGAGCAGCCAGCCCAGCAGAGCCCATCCCGCCCCGCCCGGATCGGGCGAAAAGCCCAGGGCGAGCGCGCCGATGATCGCGCATGCCGCCTCCACCTGCCCATGCAGCGGATCGATGGGCGCGCCGCAGGTCCGGCACCGCCCTCGCTGCGCCAGCGCGCTTGCCATCGGCACGAGATCGAAGACGCTGAGAATCCGCCCGCAGCCGTCACAGGCCGACCGGCCGCGCAGCACGCTGCGCCCCTGCGGCCAGCGCAGGACGATCGTGGCAAGGAAACTCCCGGCTATGGCTCCGGCTGTCGCGCCCAGCAGGGCGGGGAAGACCTCAATCACAGCGTCCCTTCGATCTTCAGCACCCGCGCGCCCCCGGCATCGGCAAAGCCCGCCTTGGCCAACGCCTCGCCCAGCGTCGCGTCGGCGGTTTCCACCCGCATTTCCGCCTGATAGCGGCCCGATCGCCAGATGCGCAGATTGACCTTTTCCAGCCCCGACTGGCTGACCAGCGGCAACAGCAGCGCTTCGCCGTCGCAACTGGCCACGCCCGAAAGGCCCTGCGACAGGTTCAGTCCCGGAAACTGCCCCGCCATTTGCGCACGGACCCGCCCCTCGGCATGGCCGCAGCGGTCGCCGGAGAACCAGGCCGACACATCGTCCATGACGAAGCTGCTTACCGGCAGCGGCACGAAGGTCCGGCCCAGCGGCACTGCGCCCGTCACATCGTCGATCCCCATGCGCCCGAAGCCGACCGTCAGCGCGCCGCTCAGATCGTCCGCTGCGCCATTGCGGCGCCAGACGTCGAACCGCGCCCGTCCGACCAGCAGTGACACGGGCGACAGGCCCGCATGGACCGATCCCAGCGACACCGTGCCCAGCATCAGCCGGTCGATCCCGCCGCTCCACACCGTGCCGCGCACCTCCCGCGCCGCCACGCCCAGCCGCTCCAGACCCGCCATGCCGAGCGCGACGCGCATCGGCAGGAAGATGAGGAATCCCAATGCGAACACAGCGATAAGCGCGATGCGCACCCGCCGCGAAAGGCTGAGCCCCATCATTGCCCGCCCCGCACCAGCACCGCCTGCACCGCGACGCTGCCCGCCGTCGCCGCCGGCCGCGCGCTTATCGTTTCGATCCGAATGCCCTCTGCCTCCAGGACGGAGAGCCATGACAACAGCGCGACCGGCCGCACCGAGGCGATGGCCATGTCGACCCGGTCGGCGCCCTGCGCCTGCGCGCGTTCCAGCGTCAGCCCCGCCTCGCCGGCGCTCTGGCCGATGAACTGGTCCAACGGCACGCCCGCGTCGACTGTCGCCGCCGTGCGCGGCAGCGACTTCAGCAGCTTCACCTTGGCGCGGATGGCGGCATTGCGATCGGTCGCCTCCCGCAACCCGTCGCGGGCCGAACGCTGTGCAGCGTCGAGCGGCCGCACCACGCCCAGCCACAGGATCACCACCGCCAGCAGCGCGAACATCACGCCCAGCATCCACTGCTCGCGGGGACTCCGTTCGCCCCATAATGCCTGCAACCGTTCCATCATGACCGCACCGTTATATCCGCGAGCATCCGCCCGCCGGGGTCCTGCGAAGGCGTCGCCGTGATGGCGAAGCCCGCCGCCTGCAAGGCCAACAGCACGCTGTTGATGTCATCCCCCTTCGCCGCCGCCAGCGTGGCGCGGATCATCCCGTCCGGATCGCGCGACAAAGCCGTCAGCGACACGCCGGGCACATCCTGCATCGCGCTCAACAGGCCCGAAACCGGCGCGGTGAAGGCATAGCCGCCCGCCCCGCGCGCAGCGAGTTGACGGTCCATTTCCGCCTCCGCCTGGAGGACGTCGGTCGCCCCCGGCACCACCTGCCGCGCCAGGGCCAGGCTTTCCGCATCCAGCGCGCTCGCCGCGAAATGCTGCTTGGCAAGGCCGACCAGCGCGATGGACAGGCTGACCAGCAGGATCAGCCCGCTCCAGACCGCGATGCGCGCCATCGTCCGTTTGTCGAAGGACCGCCGCACCCGCTTAGCGAAGTCGCCCTGCCGCAAGTCGAGCGGCGGCCGGTCCAGCGCGGCAATCGCCCGCGCTTCGATCTGGTCCGCGGGAACGTCGCGCACCGCGGCATCGCCGATCAGTTCCGGCAGGGCCAGGTCGCCCGCCAGCGCCAGGTCGCTCCCGCGCAGCACCGCTTCGCCGCCGACCAGAGCACGCTCGAACCCCTCCTGCGGTTCGGGCAGCAGCAGCGGGGCAGGCACGATGATGTCCGGATCAAGCCCATGATGCTGCGCCCAGAGCAGCCAGTGCTGCATGTCGGCCCTCGCAGCCACGGCGACGCAATGCGGCCGCGCCGGATCGTCATTGTCGTCGGCTGCGGCGAAAAGCTGGTCCGCGGGCACGATCCCGCCCGCCATGGCCGCCAGCCGCGCCGCCGCCCTCCCCTGCCGGGCAGGCAGATCGGGATAGGCGCCCCGATGCAGCGTCACCAGCGCCGCCGGCGGCACCAGCATCACCGTCATATCCCCGGGCAGCGCCGTGAGGCCGCAAGCCGCGAGCCAGTTCGTCCCCGCCCCTTTCTGCACCACGGCGCCGTTCGCCACCCGCATCCACAGCGGCTCCGCGCCCGGCCGTTCCGGCAGGGCGACGATCAATCCCTCGCTCACGCGCCGGTCCCCCAATTGCGGCGTATCAGCTTGGCCGGACTTTGCCGCGCATCGATCAGCGCCCGTTCGACCACCTGCGTTCCCCCGACATCCACCGACACTTCCACTCCGAAAAATCCCGTCGTCAACTTGACCTGCTGTGCCGCCTCTTCCAGCGGGCTGAGCCCCGCCAGCGACGGGGCGCGCCAGAATTCCACCGTGCTGCCGTAGCCATCCACCGGCCGCTGCGCCAGCAATTGCCGCGCCTGCGCGACACTCAGCTGCCCCTGCATCAGCATGGCGAAAAGCGGCGCCTGATCGGGCAGCAGCGTATTGATGTTGATGGGCGACAGATCGGCGGTCGGCAGGGCGCATACCCATGGCCGCACCAGCCCGTAAATGGCCGGCGTCACCCCGTTGACCGCCCGCAATTCGCTGGGATCGACCATGAAACGGTTGGCCGTGCGATAGGGCCGCGGCGCCCGCGCATAGGTCTCGTCCTCCGCGCCGCCGGGCTGCGGCACGCCGTCCGTGTCGATCCAGTCCGCCAGCGACGCCGCCGCCACCTGCGCCTGCCGCGCGTCGACGCCCAGCGCCTGCAACAGCGCCTGGAACTGCGACACGCCCACCGGGCGCTCCTTCAGATCAGCCTCGGTCTCGCCCGCGACCACGCTGTTGAGGTTGAAGCAATTGCCCCCGTCCGTCACCCGCGCCGTGGCGACCCCGCCCGGCACGAATATGGCCTGCGGCGTTCCCATCCAGTTGCCGGCCAGCGTCGTCTTGCCCGGATTGGCCGCAACCAGATCGCCTATGCGCATCCGGGCGATCTCCGTGCCGGCATCGGCAAAGGCGCGCGCCTGATCGACCGCGCCGCCATTGCCGGTCATCCGCGTGGCCAGCGCCAGCCGCTCCAGCGCAGTGGAAGCGACCACCGCCATCACCGCCACCAGCAGCAGCACGGTCAACAGCGCCGCGCCGCGCTCTCCCGGCTTGCGGGGGTCAACCATTGGCTGGCGCCCCTTCCTGCTTTTCCGCCGGACCCGGCCCCACCAGGAAACGCAGCGTCACCGGCGGCTCGCCGGTTCGCGTCACCGTCATCTCCACGGCACGGGGCATCAGGTCGGGCTGGGTCGGCACCCATTCGTCGCGCCAGTCGCCGCTGGAGTCGCGGAAGCGCAACGCGACGTCGCCGACCCCGGTGAGCAACGCGGCCGGCTCGTCGCCCGCCGCGCCGTCGACCTGCGCATAGGTGCGCCGTTCCAGCCGCCCCTGCCGCACCCAATATTCGACCTTCTGGAGCGACGGCCGCGGCAGATCGCCCAGATTGTCCCAGCCGCCGCGCACGAACTGGAGGATGGGCTGGCTCTCCCCCTCGCGATGCGACCAGAAGGCGGGCGCCAGCGTGCCTGCCTCCGTGCGGCTGATGCGCGGCACCGCCTGCCCCAGATCGGCCGCCAGCGCACCGCTCGCCCGCTGCACCGCCGCCATGTCGTCCAGCCGCAGCTTGATCTGCGCCTCTGCCGATACGCTATTGCCCAGCAGCAGCACCCCCGCCGCCGCCAGCATGGCGAAGATCATCAGGGCGACGAGCAGTTCGATCAGCGTGAAGCCGTGTTCGGCGGAACGTCTAAAAGACCTGAAGCCGTGTTCGGCGGAACGTCTCAGAGACCCGAAGCCGTGTCCGGTGGAACCTGCCTGCCTCATTGCACCACCCGCACGAAGCTCAGCACCACGGGGGGGGAGCCCGCCTGACCGTCGACGGCAAGATCGACTTGCAGCAGGCGCTTGTCATCGGTCGCCTTGACCTGCCGTGTCCAGTGCCAGCGCCGCCCGCCATTGTCGACATCGCCTTCTTCACTGCCGAGCGAAGGCGGCGCGGGATCGGTCTGCACCTCCACCATCAGGTTGCGCGCGACGATCTGACCCATCGCCTTGCTGTCGAGGTCGGCGGCGGTGTGCAGAGTCACCCCTTGCAGGCGGACGAGCGCCAGGGCGGCCAGGCTGAAGACCGCGAGCGCGACGAGCATTTCGAGCAGGGTGAAGCCTTGCTCCTCCCCACGCGCCTTACGGCAGCATGACCGCATGAAGCGCGTCCTACCCACCGACAACGACCTTTCCGGCCATATCGACCGAAATCGAAACCCGCTCTCCCTCGCGGGCAAGGATTACCGTCATGGGATCGGTCGGAAGCCCCGTGCCGTCGAAGCCGATCTGCTGCCGTCCGTCCTTCCCGACCAGCGCCCGCGTACCGGCCTTCCAGTTGGCGGTGGCGAAGGGCTTGTCCTCCAGCCCCACCCATTGCCCGCCATCGCGGCGTTGAAAGCCATAGCCCGAGGCCGATACCCATACCCCCATGGGCCGCGCGGTAACGACCGCTTCGTCGCGCGCCGCGGCAAGGCGAGCGGCGAAGCGGTCGGCATCCTCGATCACCCGGCCGCGAGGGTCGGGGATCGCCAACACCACTGCGGCCGAAATGAAGCCGATGATCGTCAGCACGACCATCAGCTCGATCAACGTGAAGCCGTGTTCGGCGGAACGTCTCAAATACCTGAAGCCGTGTTCGGCGGAACGTATCATAGACTCGAAGCCGTGTTCGGCGGAACGTCTCAAAGATCCGGAGCCGTGCCGCCGGCGATCAAAGCTCGCTGGAATAGATGTCGGCATTTTCATTGTCGCCACCCGGCTGCCCGTCCGCTCCCAGCGAACTGATGTCGAACGCGCCCTTCCGCCCCGGCACCGCATAGTGGTATGGCCGGCCCCAGGGATCGTTCGGCAGCTTCTTGATATACCCCCCGCGCCGGTAACGCTGCGGCTGGGCGAGCGCGGCCGGCGGGTTGATCAGCGCCTGCAACCCATCGGTCGCGGACGGATAGGCCAGATTGTCGAGCCGATATTGTTCCAGCGCCTGTTCGATGGTGGCGATGTCGGCCTTCGCCTTCTCCACCCGCGCGGTATCCGTCGCCGGGATGACGTTGATCGCCACGATGGTGGCAAGCAGGCCGATGATGACGATCACGACCATCAGTTCGACCAGCGTGAAGCCGTGTTCGGCGGAACGCCTCACGGGCGTGAAGCCGTGTTCGGCGGAACGCCTCAAAGACCTGAAGCCGTGTTCGGCGGAACGCCTCAAAGACCTGAAGCCGTGTTCGGCGGAACGTCCCAAAGACCTGAAGCCGTGTTCGGCGGAGCGCCTCGGAGACCCGAAGCCGTTCTCTCCTTCCCCTCTCCTATCGTCATTCCCGCGAAGGCGGGAAACGCCAGTTCGGCGCAGCCAATCCATCTCCCACAACAAACGCCAGGGGGAACGTTCAGGCGATGGATTTCCGCCTTCGCGGGAATGACGGAGAGAAAGGATCTTGCGCATAAACACTCCTCAGGCCCCGGTAAGGCTCTGCAATTGCAGGATGGGCAGCAGGATGGACAGGATGATGACGGCGACGATGCCGCCCATGGCGATGATGATGACCGGCTCCAGCATGGCGAGCGCGGCAGAGGTGAAGCTGTCGAATTCCCGCTCCAGATAGTCCGCCGCCCTCTCCAGCATGGTGTCCAGCCGCCCCGCGCTCTCCCCGCTCGCCGCCAGATAGACGAGCAAAGGCGGAAACACGCCCGCCCGCCGCAGCGCCGCGGACAGGCTGCCGCCGCCGCGAATGGCCTCCACGATCTCCTCCGAAGCCTGCCGCAGCACCCGGTTGTGCACCGTCTGGGCGGTAAGCGACAAGCCCTCCATCAGCGGCAGGCGGCTCGCCACCATGGTCGACAGGGTGCGCGCCATCCGCGCCGCATGCAGGTCGCGGATCAGCCGCCCCAGCAATGGCAGGCGCAGCAGCATCGCATCGAAGCGATAGCGGAAGCTTTCGACCTTCAGCGCCCGCCAGAAGCCGAAGCCAGCCACCCCCAGCAGGATCGCCAGAAGCCACCAATAGCCCGCCAGAAAGGCGGAAATCCCCATCACCATGCGGGTGAGCAGCGGCAGTTGCTGCCCCACAGTATCGAACTGCTCCACCACCTTGGGCACGACGAAGATCATCAGCGCCGCGACTACGCACACCGCAAAGGCGGCAAGCACGGAAGGATAGGCGATGGCGGTCAGCACCTTCGACCGGATCACCGCCTGCCGCTCCATGAGGTCGGACAGGCGCTCCATGATCGTGGGCAGGCTGCCGGAACTCTCGCCCGCTGAAATCATTGCGCGGTAGAGCGGCGGAAAGCTCCTCGGCTCGGCGCCCAGGGCGTCGGCCAGCCGCCGCCCCTCCAGCACGCCCGAATGCACCTTGCCGACAATCGCCTGCACATGCGCCTGCTCGCTCTGCCGCCCGATGGTGCGGAGCGATTCCTCCAGCGGACTGACCTGGATCAGCGTCGACAACTGCCGGGTGAACAGCGTCAGTTCCTTGGCCGAAAGGCGCGGCGCGCCGAACGACAGCCCTGCCCGCCTGCGCGCCTTTTCCACCGCGCCCGGCTCGATCCGCACGATGAACAGCTTGCGCGAGTCCAGCTTCGCCCGCGCATCCTCGACCGTTTCAGCCTTGATCGCGCCCTTGCGCTCACGCCCGGCGGGGTCGATGGCGATATAGTCGAACTCAGCCATCGGTGATGGTTTCCACCTCGCCCGCGTCGCGCCGCGACACGCGGATCGCTTCTTCCGCCGTCGTCTGGCCGTCGCGCACCAGCGCACGCGCCGCCGAACCCAGATTGGGCGCGTTCAGGAAAGCATGGCGCGCGATCAGCGATTCATCGCCGCCGTCATTGATCAGCCGCCGGATCGTATCGTCCACCCGGATCGCCTCGAACACGCCGATGCGGCCCTTGTAGCCGGTGCCGTTGCATGACTCGCATCCCCGCGCCCGGTAGATGATCGTGCCCGGATCGAAGCCCAGCAGGGCGCTGGCCGACTTGTCCGCCTGCACCGGCTCCCGGCAATGCTGGCAGAGCCGCCGCACCAGCCGCTGCGCGATCACGGCGCGCAGGGTGGAGGCGAGCAGGAACGGTTCCACCCGCATGTCGCGCATCCGCGTGATCGCACCCACCGCGTCATTGGTGTGGACGGTGGACAGCACCAGATGCCCCGTCAGGGACGCTTGCACGGCGATTTCGGCAGTCTCCCGGTCACGGATTTCGCCCACCATCACCACATCGGGGTCCTGACGCAGGATGGCGCGCAGGCCGGCCGCGAAGGTCAGGCCCACCTTCGCATTCACCTGCGTCTGGCCGACGCCCTCGATCGCATATTCGACCGGGTCCTCGACCGTCAGGATGTTGCGCGTGCCGTCGTTGAGCTGCCTGAGGCCCGCATAGAGCGTCGTCGTCTTGCCCGACCCCGTCGGCCCGGTGACGAGGATGATGCCATTGGGTTCCTGCAACCCCTCCCGGAAAATCCGGTCCGCCGCCCCGGCCATGCCCAGCAGGTCGAGGTTCATGCCCGCATTCTCCTTGTCGAGAATGCGCAGCACCACCCGCTCTCCCGCCCGGCTCGGCAGGGTGGAAACGCGCACGTCGAGCAGTTTCCCGCCCAGCGTCAGCCCGATCCGCCCGTCCTGCGGCACGCGCCGCTCGGCTATGTCGAGGCGGGCCATCACCTTGATGCGGCTGACGACGACCGGCGCGACATGGGGCGGCATGCGCAGCGTCTCCCGCAGCACGCCGTCGACGCGCATCCGCACGATCAGCCCGGTCTCATAGGGCTCGATATGGATGTCCGACACGCCCTGCCGCGCCGCTTCGGCAATGATGCCGTTGATGAGGCGGATGGCGGGTGCGTCATCGGCGCTGTCGAGCAGGTCGTCGGCGGTCGGAATGTCGGCGGCGAGGATGTCCAGCTCGTCCGCCCCGACATCGAGCGATCCCGCCATGGCGGCGGCGCTGCCCTCCATCGCATAATGATCCGACAGATGCCGGTCGAACTGCGCGGCATCGACGAAACGCACGTCGAAGCTGCGCGCCAGATGCCGCCGCACCTCCAGCAGGACGCGCGGATCGCTGTCTTCGCGCACGGCAATGGTCAGCCGCTCTCCATCCGGCGGCAGCATGACCACGCCGTGCTTTCGCGCGAAGACATAGGGTATGTCGACGGCGCGCGGCGCGATATGCGGGGGGATATCGCCAGAAGCAGAAGCGGCTTCCTGCACCCTAACCTCCATTCGGGCTGAGCTTGTCGAAGCCCAGTCCTTTCCTGAAAGGAAGAAAAGCGAAGGGCTTCGACAAGCTCAGCCCGAATGGAGAGGAAGCCCGCTTCCCGATCATTTCGGTTGCTCGCTTTCCGGGATGTCCACGGGCCGCACCACGCCGCTCGACTGGCGGGCGGTCGGTTCGATGATCTCGGCGGGCGGCTGCACCACGGTGTCGCCCGGCTGCGGCGCAGCGGAGGGAGGCGTTGCGCCCATATAGTCGCGCACCAGCTCGTCTATGCCCGGTTCCTGTTCCGGGTTGCGCTGCAACTGCATGCCGCGGATATAGCCGTAGCGCTGCTGCGTCAGTTTCTGGGCATCCTCCTTGGACCGCAGGATGGTGGGGCGGATGAAGACCATGAGGTTGGTCTTGGTCCTGCTCTTGCTGCGCGACTTGAACAGTTCGCCGATGCCGGGAATGTCGGACAGCAGCGGAATGCGCTCTATCGTCTTGCGCTCATTGTCGTCCAGCAGGCCGCCCAGCGCCAATATCTCGCCATCGTCGACCGTCACGGTCGTCTCGATCTCGCGCTTGTTGATGATGAGGTCGCTGTTGTTGTTCGACACCGGCCCGGCGACGCTGGACACTTCCTGCTTCAGGAACAGCTTGATCGCGCCGCCAGTGTTGATCTGGGGCTTCACCTCCAGCTTGATGCCGACATCCTGCCGCTGGACGGTGCGGAACTGGTTGTCGAAATTCTGGCTCAGCGCCTCGCCCGTGGTCACCGGCACCTGCTGGCCGACCAGTATCGACGCCTTCTGATTGTCCAGCGTCATCACAGAGGGCGTGGACAGGATGTTGCTGTCGGTATCGGATTTGACGGCATTGATGATCGCGCCGAAAATCCCGTTCCGCCCAAGCGACGTCGCCACCCCGCCGAAGCCGCCGGTCGCGTTCATCAGGCTGTCGACCGCCGCCTGTTGCAGCGTCGTTTCCAGATCGCTGCTGTTATGCGAAGTGGTAGTGGTGACGGTTCCATTGGCCGAAGTTTCGACCGTGGTGTCGTTGCCCAGCTCGCGCGCGCCGATGGCCCCGGCCAACGTCAAGATATTGGGCGAAGCATTGGAATAATTGGTCGCGGCAAAACCGGTCTTGGTGCTGCCGATCAGGAATTGCACGCCCAGCTTCTTGGCGGCGGCGTCGCTGATCTCGACGATGATCGCCTCCACCAGCACCTGTTCGCGCCGCGTGTCGATCTGGCGGATCGTCTCGCCCAGCATCCGCTGCACATCGCTGTTCGCCGCGACGATGATCGCATTGGCGCCCTCATAGCGGGTGACGATGGCGGGCCCGCGCGATGAAATCCCGCTGCCGCCCGAACCGCCCGGCCCCGCCACCGCGGTTGAAGCGGCGGCTGGCGCCGCGGAGGGCGCGGTTCCCGCCGCGGGGGTGGAGGCGGTCACGGACGAAGCGGTCGCCTGCCCCACCAGTTGCTGCAACACCGGCAGCAGCTTTTCGGCATCGGCATGTTCCAGCCAGTAGACGCGGATCTCGGTCCCGCTCGCGGCCTGCCGGTCGAGGTCGCGCGCCATCTGCGCCAGCCGCGCCACCGTCCCGGCATCGCCCCGGATCGCGACGGCATTGCTGCTGTCGATGGGCACGATGGTCGCGGGCTTCGCCGCCCCTTCCCCGCCCGTCGTCACCAGCGCCTGCAGGGACGTCGCGATCTCCCGCGCCCCGGCATTTTTCAGCACGACCGTTGTGGTCGAGGCGGTATCCCGGTCGATCCGCGCGATCACCTGCCGGATGCGCCCGATATTGTCGGCATAGTCCGCCACGACCACGCTGTTCCCGGCCCGGTTCGCCGTCACGGAGCCATCCTTGCTGACCAGCGGCCGCAGCGTTTCCAGCGCGCTCGCCGCGTCGATGGAGCGCAGGCGGAACACCTCCGTCACGAACTGGTTACGATTGGCCGCGCGGCCCACGGCGCTGGGCTGCCCCGCCGCGCCGTCCGCCGGCTGGATGCGATAGGCGCCGCCCGGCGCCGGCACCGCCACCAGCCCGTTCGCCCGCAGCGTCGACAGGAAAATCTCGAAATATTCGGATCGCGACAGCGGCCGGTCGGTCACCACGGACACCTTTCCGGCCACGCGGTTGTCGATGATGAAGGTCCGCCCGGTCACCCGCGCTGCATCCTGGATGAAGGCGCGGATGTCGGCGTCGCGCACGTTCAGCGTCTGCTGCGCCATGACCGGCGATGCGATGGGAGCCGCCAGCGCGAGGGCCATGGCGGCGGAAAGAAGCAGTTTTCTGGTCATTGGCCTTGCAGTGTCAGGTTGACGGAGGACATGGCCGCGCCGCGCTCCACCGACAGGGAAATGCGCGCGCCGGGCATGATCCTGCCCTGCAGCGCCTGAAGATCGCTCACCGATCCGATGGGCTGGCCGTCGACCTGGGTGACGATGTCGCCGGGCTGGAAGCCGGCCTGCTGGAAGCCGGGGCCCTTGGCCGTCAGGATGAGGCCGGTCACGCGCCCATTCTGCATCCGGGGGGTGTAGCCGACGTCGCGTTTCAGCATGTCGGCGGTCGGATTGTCCGTTCCCGCCACCGGCGAAGGCGGCGAACCGGCGGGCGCTCCGCCGTCCGGCATGGCCGTCGGCGCGGGCTGCGACTGGTCGAGAAACACCTGCTCCTCCGCCCCGCCGCGGTCGATGGTGATATGGTCGAAGGCGACCGCCTTCAACACCACGCCGGGCATGATCTCCTCACCCACGGCAAAGCTGTTCTGCACCCCATCCGGCCCCGCCACGATCGCGGAGCCCAGTCCGGACCCTTCGTTCAGGCGGATGCCGTAAACGGTCAGCGCCAGGGAGGTCACGACGCCGCCGCCCGCCTGTTGCGGACCGCCGCGATAAAAGGGATCGAAGCTGGAAAACAGCGCCTGCCGTTCCGCGACGGAAAGGAAGCGGGCCTGCCTCCCTTCCCAGGAGCCGAAACTGCCGACGGGCGTCAGCACCGTCCAGACGAGCGCCGCGCATTGCAGCGCCAGCAGGCCCAGCAACAGCTTCTCGACCGCCGACAACCAGTCGATCGGCCGCAACCGTCCGCCCATGTTCCGGATATTCTCGCTGAAAGCCACACGCATGCGCGTCGTTCATCCCCCTTGATATCGGCGCCTGCTAGAAAATTGGTTTTACTACCGGATGACACTATTGTGACGCTTTGATGACAATCGCAACGGCCGAAGCGACAGCGCTTGCATTTCGCGCGGCCAGCGATAGCAAAAGGCCGGATTTCCGCTTCCTGGACCCTGCCGATGGCCGATAGCCTCTCTCCCGCCGCGCCCGACGCCGATCCTGCCTGGATCGCATCCCACCCCCGCATCCAGCGCGTGCCCAGCCGCGACCTGGTCCTGTTCATCCAGCGCCATTTCCTGTCGGCGGAGGAATGTGCCGGCCTGATAGAACGGATCGACGCCCACCGCCGCCCCTCCACCATCGCGGACGCGAATGGCGACGGATATTTCCGCACCAGCGAGACATGTGACCTTGACGCTTCCGACCCGCTTGTGGCGAGGATCGACGCGAAGCTCGCCGCCTTCGCCGGCATCGATCCCGCCCATGGCGAACCCATTCAGGGGCAGCGCTATTCCGTCGGTCAGGAATTCAAGGCGCATACCGACTATTTCGAACCCAAGGGCCCTGATTTCGAACGCTTCTGCGCGGTTTCCGGGAACCGCACATGGACGCTGATGGTCTATCTGAACGAACCGGCGGCGGGCGGCGCGACCCGCTTCGTCAAGATCGGCAAGACGGTACAGCCCGAAACCGGCAAGCTGCTGGCGTGGAACAACCGGCTGGGTCCGGGGGCCTATAATCCCGCCAGCATCCACCACGGCATGAAAGTACGCAGCGGCGTCAAGCATGTGATCACAAAATGGTATCGCGAACGGCCCTGGGGGTGATCGGGGTGGGTCGCGAATGACCATTGGCAGCCCATCAAGCGCGACATGCTTCAAGGAGAGGGCGGCGCTCAGACCATCCGCTCTCCATCCCTCGCCGCAAATACCCTCACCGCCAGAAGCGAGGCGCCTCCAGCAAATCCTCATGGGCGCGGGCCGCGGCGCCCAATAATTTCCGTTTCCGCTTCGGACGCAGCCTGGCTTCCTCTCTCCCTAGCCCATAATGCGCCAGCAACCCCGGCGCGGCGACCAGATCATTCAATGCGCCCAGTTCCGACTGCACCTGTTCCAGCGCGGCGATGAATTTGCCCCGCCGCCGCCGCGCCTTCCTGCCCTCGAACAGCCCGGCGAAGAATTCGGAGGCGTAGCGCAGTTTCTTGGCATCCTTGCGCACCTCGTGGCGCGCTTCGTCGCTCAATCCGGCAAGCCCCCTGCCCTCCTTCGCGATCCGCCTGCGCAGCCGCCGCAAGCGCCGCGCGGCAAAGTCCGCCGCCGGCTCGTCCCGCATCGCCTGCACCTTGCCCCCGCCATGCCCCGCGCCCAGGGTCAGCCATTCGACAAGATCGATCAGCAGCATGCGAACCCGGGCCGAGCGCAGCCATTCCTGCACGCGGCCATGCACCTCGCCCCGAACCGCATCCCATCGCTCGCGCAGTTCCTCCGTCTCGACCCGTTCGGCCAGCACATCCAGATTGCGCGCCTCACCCAGCATAGCCGCCAGCCATTTGAGCTCGCCCTGGAAGCGCTCCACATCCGCAGGAGCCAGCATGGGCCTGAACAGCGAAAGGGCCGAGCGTAACCGGCGGATCGCCACCCGTGCCTGGTGCAGCGCCCTTGAATCATAATGATCCAGCAGCAGCGCCTCGTTCAGCCGATAGTGCCGCAGGCAGGTTCCCGCGATCCGCGACAATGCCTCCTCCGCCCGCATCGACGGGTCGAGCGCCACCGGTTCCGCCTTGACGAAGGCGGCAAGCCGGTCGCGCAGCCGGTATCCTCGCTCCGCCTTCGTCAGCACGCCGGGACGGACCGGCATTTCGGCGTCGATCCGCCGCGCGAGGAGGAACAGGGCGCCCGGTGAGCCGGATTTCAGTTCCAGTTCGACTTCGCAGATCGCGGCCTGCCGGTCCCCGGCGCTCACCTGCCCCCGGTCCAGCACCAGTTCGATCAGGGCATCATCCTGCCGCACGATCCATCTGCGCCGCTCGACTTCGGCATGGAAGACAGGCTGGATGCCATGCACCCCCTGCCCCAGCAGCTCGGCTATCGGCGTCCGGGCGTCCAGCACTGGCGCATCGTCCGCGACCGGCATTTCCCATTCCGCCCGCGCGAACAGGCCCGCGCCGCCCTCTCCATCGGCCTTGACCGTCTGCACCCGCTGGCCGTTCGACCGGCGAATACGCAGGCTGATCCCCCGGCCCGCCAGATCCCGCTGCGCCGTGTCGAAATAGATGGAGCGCAATGTCGCCACATCGCTGTCCGCCGGGAGCCAGTCCAGTCGCCCGAAAGCATCCGCCGCATCGGGCGCCAGTTCCAGCTTCAGTTCGACTTCCCGATTCATGCGCCGCCTCCGCGCATCTGCCTGGAGTTCGAACTATCACGAACAGCCCCGTCGCGCCAATCAGCCCATTAGCAAACGCAATCCTCCCCATGCGGAGACATGAGGAGGATCAGGCAAAGACCGGCGGAGGGTCGAGAGGCGGCATCCCCATCCCCTCGACAACGGGCTTTCAGAAGGTCGTCGAGAGCGAAAAATTGAACGTCCGTCCGATGCGATACGCATTATAGACGACCGTATTGGTCCCGTTCGATTGCGTTTCCCTGTAATCCTTATCCAAGATGTTACGGGCCTCGAACTTCACGTCGAACTGGCGACCCGCCAAATGCACGCCCTGCCGTGCGACGAAGTCCAGATTGATCGGTGGCCGTTCATAGACATCCGGCTGGTTCTGGTTAGCCAGACCACGACTGGTCACGCGCTTGCTGGCATAGGACAGGATCAGCGTCTGCTGCGACAGGCTTTCCTGATCTTCGATCCCAAGTTGCAGGTTTACCAGATGATCTGACTGGCCCGTCAGCGGCGCTCCATCGCGGAAGAAGTCGGTCGCGTTGCCCGACGAGGAACCGAACACCGCAACCGGATCATCGGCGCCGACCTTCAGCTTTGACTTGGTATAGGTATAATTGGCTATCGCCACCAAACGCCGCGTTGCGAAAAACGCATCGCTGCCGACGCCCGACAGATCGACATATTTCTGCAACTCGACTTCGCCGCCATACAGGTTCGCCTTGGGCGCATTGGCAAAGCTGGTGATGAACTCGCCGCCCGAGATGAAGGTTTCGATCGGATTCTTGATCCGCTTGTAAAAACCCGACAGCGAGAAGCGCTGGTCTCGGGCAAAATACCATTCGAAACGCGCCTCGCCATTATAAAGCTGGCTGTCCTGAAGGTAGGGATTGCCCTGATAACGGCGGTTCGTATCCGGATCGAAGTAGAATTGATAGATCAACTCGCGGAACTGCGGCCGGGCGATGGTCTTCGATGCATTGACGCGGAACTGCATGTCAGGGCGGACCTGCCAGGTCACTGTAGCCGACGGCAGCCAATAATCGTTCTTCAGACTGGTCGCGGCTAGGCTGGCACCGGGCGTGCTGAACACCTGGATCGGCGACACCGTCTCCTTCGCTTTTTCATAGCGGACGCCGGCATCGATCGACAGTTGCGGAGTGATCTGCCAATTGAACTTGCCATAGCCCGCATGATTGCGCAGCCGCGCTCGGAAAGCCGGATTGCCCTCATTGGTTTCGATGAGGACGATGTCGAAGGTGTCGATTACGCTCGGCCGAAGCAACAAGTCCGGTCGCAGCAGCGCCACCCCTTCAGGGAAAGTGCTGGGCGCCGTGAACTGGAAGTCGCGACGGGAGCTTGTGCGGCTGGTGTTCAGGAAGGCATAGCCCGCGGTCAGCGACAGTTCGGGCGTCGGCCGATAGCTGAGGTCGATGCCGCTCGACCACAGATCCTCGTTAAGGTCGGAATAGCTGATCGTCGCGTCGCCACCATTGCCATTGTTCAGGCGGTTCACGAAATATTGGCCCAAGGGATCGGACGCCGAATTGGTGCGGACATATTCCAGGGTCAGTTCGGCCGGAGCCTCGCGTTGTGAGTTGGCGAAGCCGCCCCGCACGTCCAGGCTCAGTTCCGGCGTCAACTTGAACTCACCGACGACCTGCGTATCGATCAACTGCCTTTCATACCAGGCGGTATCCTGCTGCATGAAGTCGACGGCCGTTTCCTGCCGATGGCCGACGCCCAGCCGCGTATGCTTCAGCGTGTCGCGTATATAGAGGTTGGTCCAGCGGATCTTGTTGTCCCCGAATTCCAGACCGACACCCAGCAGCCCGTTGACGATGATGCGATTGTCGGTCGTCACCCGCCGGAAATCATTTTCCAGCGTTCCAAGATCAGGCGTCAGCGAGTTCTGTTGCGTCTGGTCACGCGTCACCCAACGGTTGCTGTAGCCCGCCGTCGCGATCAGGCCCAACACCGCCCCGCCCAGATCGAAGGAGGTCCCGCCGGAGATGGTCGCGCTATAGTTGGGCGCCACGTCCTGCACCCGCTGGACCAGTGCATTGTCGAAACTGACGAGCTGGCTGGCGATCGCGCCGGTGTCGACATTGCCCGAGCTGATCCGCTCGCCGCTCCTGAAGAAGGCCTTGAGCGCCGGCGGAATGTCGCGCGAACCGTTGTCGAAGCCGGTCCAGTCGCTGCCGCTGCCATAATAGGTGTAACCCATCTGCGCGGTCGTCTCATCATTGGCGCCGATGCCACCGCTCACCGTGACGAAGCTTTCTGCCGGGATGACGCTGGTCGTGAGATTGATGACCCCGCCGCCGAACTCGCCTGGGTAATTGGCCGAATAGCTCTTCTGCACCAGTGAGGACGAGACGATATTGGTCGGGAACAGGTCGAGCGGCACGACCCGCTTCAGCGGTTCGGGGCTCGGCAGGGGGGAGCCGTTCAGGAGCGCCAGCGAATAGCGGTCGCCAAGGCCGCGCACATAGACATAGCCGCTACCCACCACGCTAAGGCCGGTGACGCGGCCCAGGGCGCCGGCGATGTTGCCGTCGCCTGTCCGGGCAATATCGGCGGACGACAGGATCGACACGACGGCGGGCGCGCTCTTCTGGATATTCGCGCCGCGGCGGCCCGTGACGATGATGTCGCTGCCGGGAATGGAAATGTCGGGCACGGAACCCTGATCCGCTTCCTTTGCGGGCTGGCCCGGCACCGGGGCGGGATCGGTCGGCTGAGAACCGGCGGCCGGCGCGCTGGTGGTTTGCGCGATTGCAGCCGGTGCGACCAGCGCGGATGAAATGAGCAGCAGGCCCGCAAGCTTGAGCGGCGTCGCCATCGAATGTCCCCTAAATATTGGAATTGCGAGATCGGGGCGGGAAACGGCTCGTTTGAAAGCCGCGCCCGCCCCGTTCATGGCTGCGTCGGGCGCTTAGGTGACCGGCAGCGAAGTGCAGGCGCGGTTGGCGTTGCTGGTGGTGTCGAACGCCGCCGTGGCGGAGTTGCAGGTCCAACCCTTGTACCAATTGTCATTCGCGTCCTTGACCGCCCCGACATAGCTGGTCGTGTCGAAATAGGCGTCCAGCGTCTTGGCATCGAACGGAGTCACAGCCGTTTCGCCGGCACCATTGATGAACAGGCTGCTCAGCGAGATGGTGAAAGCGTCGTTATTGCCGTTCGAACCCGAACCGAAGGCTGTCGCGACCTGCGCCGCGGTGATGCTGCCCGTGCCGAGATATTTGGTGGCGTTGCACGCCATCACGACCGAACGGGCGGTCAGCGTCGCCGGAGTGGTGCCGCTGCCGTTCATGCGAAGGCACTCGTTGTTCGGGGAGTTGACGATGCCGTTAACGAGAGTCAGGTCCGCATTGCCGCGCAACAGGATCGAGGCCTGGTCATTGGCGTCGTTATTGGCGCTCGACTGCGCCTGGATCGCGGTGAAGTTGGCAACGATGGTCTTCTGGCGCGGCGTATCGCCTTCAAAGCCGTTGCTGTCGACCTCCATCAGCGCGTCGCCCTGACCAGGGCGCTGCACGATCAGCACATATTGGAAGAAGCCCTGCAAGCCGGTGTCGATGTCGAGGCTGTCGTCATCCGCGCCGGTGGCGATGTAGTGCTTCATCTTGACGGTGCCGCCAAAGAATTCGGCGCCGTCGTCCGAACTGTTGTGGCTCTGGATATATTCCAGCGTGGTGCCGCTGCCGATGCCTTCTGTGGTCAGCGCCTGCAATTCGGTGTTGGCGCCCAGCACATAGCCCGAATAGCGGATCTGCACATATTTCATCGTGCCGCTATTGTCGGTGTCGAGGGTACCGCCATAGATCGCCGGGTCCGCCGCGCCTTCGGTCTGGCGCTCGCAGGTGCCCGCGCCGACCGAGCCGGTGGTGCAGTCGGTGATGCGGGCACGGCCCATCAGCACGACGCCGCCCCACTGACCGATGGAATTGTCGTTCACTGCGCCGTCGATATTGCTCTTGCTGGTGAAGATGATCGGCTTGTCGGCCGTGCCGACGGCATTGATCTTGTTGCCGCGATTGACCGCGAGCCAGGACGTGCCGGTGGCACCATAGACGATAACGCCGGGTTCGATGGTGAGCGTGACGGACGGCAGCGTGCAGCCGGCGGGAATCTGGCTGTCGCTGGGTCCGCGGTCGCAACCGACATCGACGCGGCCGGGGAGCGAATAGAGCAGGCCGGCAAGCTTCGGCAGGGTGATCGACTGGTTGATGCGCGACGGCAGTTCGCAGATGCGCCATACACCGGTCGGTGTCGTGGCGGTGGTGCCCCTATCGACCAGCGGATTGGCGCCAGCCGGAAGGGTCGGACAACCGCCTGCCGGGGTTACCGTCGCCGACGGGGTCGGCGTGGGTGTCGGAGTCGGCGTGGGGGTGGGATAGTTGATGGTGATGTCACCGCCGCTGCCGGGCGAGGCGACGTCATTGGCGCCGCATGCGCTGAGCGCGGCACAGGCACAGCCCGCCATCAGGATGGTGTTGAAACGGTTATTCTTGACCATGGAGTCTCCGCCCCGGCGCTCGCCGGCTTCATAAAGGTTGCGGAGCGCAGGGGAGAAACTCGAATCGGACAACGCCCCCTGTCGCCCTGCTGGCGGCAGTTAGGCGCGACAGATGACAGGGTTGTGCCGCTTCTATGACATATCGAGGTCTTTCAAATGACAGTTTGAAGACGCATGTTTCACTTTTGCGACATCGCCCCGATCTTTGCTTTGCTTGCCATGGGATCGGGCCATCCGCAGCGCGCGGCCTGCGTATGATTTAACGCAGCGCGATCTAGACACCTGATGAATGCGGAACAGCTTCCAAGCCGCAAGGACAAAGGGGCGCCGTCCCAAAAGGACGACGCCCCCGCTCCCTGCACCCAGGGTGTCCGCCTTTGCGCCTGTTCAGCGCATGGCGTAACTTGTCTGCAGACGGCCGATCGCCTTGCGAGCGATCTCCCGCGATGATCCTTCCTGCCCATCAGCCGTAACCAGCACGGCGTCAGGAGCGAAGCGCGCCGCCTGATATGCATTGCGTGCCGCCTTTGCCTTCCCCATTCCGGCATAGGCATTTCCCAAATTAATGAGTCGAGCCGGATCGTCGGGGAAATCGGACCGTAGCGCCTCCAGCCGGCGAGCAGCGACCTGATAGTCCCCCGCTGCCAACGCCTTGGAGGCCAGCCCCTTGTCGGACACGCCCACTATGATGGTATTATCGGCAGCTGATGCCACAGCCGGGGCCATCGCCGCCAGAGCCAACCCACAAATTGCTGCGGCCTTCCTCATCCAAAACCTCCGGAAAAAACCTTCTATAATAGCTGTAAGTATTTCACTTTGATGACATGGGAGCAAGGGCTGGAGCATCCACTAAAAAGGATTTTTATCACCCTATATTCAACATCTTATATCTTTTTCTTTTAACTGTCATAAAAGTGTAATCGAATGAAGTCGTTCCGGACTTCACCGATTCGCGAGCAGCCGCGCGGGAGCCAGCGATCCCGCGACCAGCCGACTGGAAAAGTGGAATTGTGAGGGAAGGTCCGGAGGGTTCTGTTGCCCGGCCCCTCCGGCGGCCGCTGAATTCCCTTCTGTTGCCCGGTGGGTTCAACCGCGTTCTTTTTGAGTAATGTCCGGCCGTGAGGCCATCAATTACGCAGCAAGAGCAAGAGCCTCGTTATCGTTGGCACTTGTGAGTTTTGAACCTTTTTACGGCGTACTCAGGCCGGGTGAAGGCATCGCTTTTCAACACACGTCGATCCTAGTTCGGCCCCGTCACGCGCCCCGGAACGACGGGGAATGTGGTGGAGCCGCCGGGTACCGCCCCCGGGTCCGCTGCGCCTATTGCACGATACGATTTATCACCATAGCCGGGCGAACCCGGCACCGGCCTATATGGAGAGGCGCGGACCGTTTATCAAGCCGCTCCCGATCTGGAGGAAAACACGCATGTGCATCATGGCAATGGCTTGGGACGCGCACCCCCGCTGGCGGCTGATCCTCATCGGCAATCGCGACGAACTGCACGCGCGCCCCGCAGCGCCGCTCGCCCGCTGGGAACAGCCGGACCATCTGATCGCAGGCCGGGACCTGCTTTCCGGCGGAACCTGGCTGGGCGTTTCCGAACAGGGGCGCGCCGCGATCGTCACCAACCTGCGCGGCTATGGCGGGCCCGATCCCGATCGCGCGTCCCGCGGCGCGTTGGTGACAGACCTTCTGAGCGGCGACGAGACGGCTCCGCTGGGGGATTTCAATCCGTTCAATCTCATCCTGATCGACCGGGACCGAGCGCTGTTCCTGACCAACCGCCCTCACCTCCTGCGCACGGAACTCACGCCTGGCCTCTATGGCCTTTCCAACGGCACGCTCGATGCGCCTTGGCCGAAGACGCTCGCCCTCAAATCCGCCTTGCTCGACTGGCTGGTCGCCGGAGCCGACGATCCTCTGACGCTGTTCGGTGCCCTCCGCGCGGAAAGCCTGCCCCATGCCGGCATTGCCCCCGATGCGCCCTCCGACATTCCGGCGGAGGCGATGATCTCGCCCATCTTCATCCGCAATCCCGTCTATGGCACGCGATGCAGCACGATCGTCGCAGTCGACGCGCGGGGACAAGGCGTCATTTCGGAGCGCCGCTTCGACCCTGACGGCGTGCAGACCGGCGAAACCCGCTTGGCTTTCAAATGGGACGAGAGGGGCGAATGAAGGGAAATCCATTTGCCACCGCCAGTCGATGCTTGCCCCCTGCCTTCGCGGAAGCACATGCGCTTGGGGTCGACACTCCCTGTCCGGCTTCCCGCCCAAATCGCCGCCGCTGCGGAAATGCGGCCCTTCCCCAAGCTTCGATCCCGCGCTAAAGCCGCTGCATGATCCTCGTCATCGACAATTATGACAGCTTCACCTGGAACCTCGTCCATTATCTCATGGAATTGGGAGCGCAGGTGGAGGTTGTCCGCAACGACGCCATTTCCGCCGGCCAGGCCCTCTCCACGGGCGCGCAGGCATTTCTGCTGTCGCCCGGTCCGTGCACGCCCAATGAAGCGGGCGTCAGCCTCGATCTCGTGGCCGCCTGCGCCGATGCGGGTGCGCCGCTGCTGGGCGTGTGCCTGGGGCATCAGTCGATCGGCCAGCATTTCGGCGGCAAGGTGGTGCGCGGCGGCCTGATGCACGGCAAGACCTCTCCCGTCGCCCATGACGGCACGGGTCTGTTTCAGGGGCTGCCTTCGCCCTTCACGGCCACCCGCTACCATTCGCTGATCGTCGAGGAGATTCCCGAAACGCTGATCGTCAACGCCACCAGCGAGGACGGCTCGGTCATGGGTTTCCGGCATCGCGACCTGCCGATCCATTCGGTCCAGTTCCACCCGGAAAGCATCGCCACCGAACATGGTCATGACATGCTGGCGAACTTCATGCGGATCGCCGGCATTCCGGTTCGCGAACGCGCGGCGGCCTGAAGCAGCCTCACCTTAGACCAAGTTCGGAATTTGGGTGGAATGGCCAATTCAGGACATTCCCCTCCCGTAAACGGGAGGGGTTAGGGGTGGGCGCGAGCGTAGCGAGCTTCTGACTTAGCCGTTGCAAAACAGCGCAG
>NZ_JAINEZ010000081.1:0-24446 GCF_019873065.1 Sphingobium sp. PNB | reverse complement strand
CCTACAAACAGCGTTGGGGCATCGAGGGCTTCTTCGCCAAGCTCAAGCAGTGGCGCCGCATCGCAACACGCTATGACAAACTCGCTGCAAACTTCCTCGGTTTCGTCAAACTCGCCAGCATCATGCTCTGGCTCAAATGATTAAATCGTCACTACTGCCTAAAGGCTCTGCGCCACATAACGTAGCTCTTGAGAGCGTAATCCAGCCGCCGGGAAACTCGGCGATGAGGATTCGCTCCCGTTCAGGGTCGGTAGTGATGTTCGGACAGTCGTTCACCCCAAGAGGATCGTTCGTATGTCGCCGGGACATGAGTGGCCTGCAGCCGGTTTGGCGGACACCGAGATAAGGTGTTTTCACCTATCGGAGAGCAGGAATGCAGAGAAGGAAGTTCAGCCGCGAGTTCAAGCTTGAGGCGGTAAGATTGGTTCGGGAGCGGGGTGTCGCTGTTGCGCAGGCCGCCCGCGATCTGGATGTGCACGAGAATGTGCTGCGTAAATGGGTTCGGGAGTTATCTGCCGATCCGGTTCAGGCCTTTCCCGGCAATGGTCAGATGAAGCCGGAGCAGTTGGAGATAGAGCGGCTGCGCCGCGAAGTGGCCAAGCTGCAGGCGGAAAGAGACATATTAAAAAAAGCCGCCGCCTACTTCGCGAGGGACTCGATATGAGGTTCACTTTTATCGCGAAGCACCGAGGGATCTGGCCGGTGGCATGGATATGCGAGGCGCTCGGTGTTTCGCGAAGCGGCTTTCATGCCTGGCTGACGCGCGCGCCGTCGCAGCGGTCGCGCGATGATGAGGAGATCGGTGCTAGAGCAGATTCCGATCCGATTGCATCGGCTCGACTGCTCTAAGTTTTTGTTTTGTCGCGTTTTCCGATTCAGCAGATGATTCCATCTGCTTGGAAAACGCTCTAGGATCAGGGTCAGCCATATCGGCAGCTATCGCACCTATGGTGCGCGTCGGGTCTGGCACGACCTTCTCGCCGAAGGCTATCAATGTGGTCTGCACAAGATCGAGAGGCTGATGCGCGAACAGGGCCTTCGGGCGCGTCCGCGTCGTCGCGGGCTTCCCAAAGATCAGGGCGAGCGATCCGTCATTGCTGGCAATGTGCTGGATCGCCAGTTCACGGCCGACAGGCCCAACCAGAAATGGGTGGCGGACTTCACCTATATCTGGACCGCAGAAGGATGGCTCTACGTGGCCGCCGTCATCGACCTGTTCTCCCGCAGAGTAGTGGGCTGGTCGATGAGCGCCACCATGACAGCGCAGCTTGTCACGGATGCCCTCATCATGGCGATCTGGCGGCGCGGCAAGCCCGACGCCCTGCTGCATCACTCGGATCAGGGTAGCCAATATACGAGTGAGCAGTTCCAGCGGCTCATGGCCGACAATGGCGTCACCTGTTCGATGAGCAGGTCCGGCAACTGCTGGGACAATGCTGCCATGGAAAGCTTCTTCTCATCCCTCAAGACCGAGCGGATCGGAAAGAAGGTCTACCGATCGAGAGCCCAGGCCAAGGCAGACGTGTTCGATTATATCGAATGCTTCTACAACCCGACCCGGCGGCACTCGACCCTTGGCTATCTCAGTCCCATAGATTTCGAACGGGAAGCTGGTGTAGCCTAATTGAGCCTATCTCGGTGTCCGCCAAACCGGCTGCAGGCCAGTTTGATCCTTTCGACCTAAGATATAACAGGACGCGGCAGCGGAGACGAATTCCCCGTAAGCTGTGACAAAATTCCCTGTGGACAATTTAAGGAATTGGTCGCCGCCGAACCCGAAAATCCGGGCGATTGCTGCAGATGTGGAGGCGCTGAATATGCCCGTTTCACGATTTTCCCTGTATTTTCCCATTAGAATAGGGAATCGGCGAGCGAGACCGCTCCGGCGGAGACTGCGTCCTGCACCAAGGAAAACCGCCACTTTCTGCAAATTGCAGGAGGTGGCGTTTTACATCGGCAATCGCATCCGTGCTCATTGGGCCTCCGTCAGTACAAACGTCCCATCCAAGGCATGAATCGCTTCTCCGGCAAAATAAGAAACCCAAATCCCATAGGTCTCCAGAACACGCTGCGTTAAATTGGGCGCAGGTCGCGCGCTCCAGCTTTCTGTTGTCGCATCGCTTTAAGCCGAAAACCGGTTCCCACTTTTCTGCTCGATGCTCTCCCCGGCGGGTTCAGGAAGCGACCCCCGTCGACACGGGACGAGACAGGCCCTGCATTATGGCGATTGCGGGATCGCATCGAGGATCGTTCCAGACAGATCAGGCGTCTCTTGCCCAGGCGACGGCGTCGGCGCCGGCCGGAAGCACTGCCGGGCACTCCGGATCGGTCGCCGCGCGATAGACAGCGTCCGCCACATCCTGTCCGACCGTGACCGGACCGTTGGCGGCCTCCATGAGCGCGGCCAGCGTCTGCTGTGCATAATCGGCATAGGCCGCGGGGAAGCCGCCATCTTTCATCACCTGGCCCCGCGCCGTGTCGCCAAAGCTGGTCGAAGGCGCCATGCCGGGCATGACGATCCGCACCCTGATGCCGAACGGCGCAAGTTCGTGCGCGGCGGACTCGGTGAGCGCATTCATGGCCGCCTTGCTGGCGCGATAGACCGAGAGCAGCGGCAAAGGCTTGTAGAGCGAACTGGAGCTGACGTTCACTATCACGCCCGTGCGCCGCGCCCGCATTCCCGGCAACACCGCCTGCATCATCGCGATCGCGCCGAACAGGTTGGTCTCGAAGATGGCGCGCACCGTTTCCAGGGGGGTGCCCTCTACGGCATTGAGCCAGCCCACCCCGGCATTGTTCACCAGCACGTCGACCGGCCCCGCCTCCGCGACCGCCGCGGCGATGCTGCCCATATCCGTGACGTCGAGCGGCAATATGCGCAACCGGTCGGAGGCGGGCAGGGTGCTGGCTGCGGGATCGCGCATAGTGGCGACGACATTCCAGCCCTGGTTCAGGAAATGGAGGGCGGTGTCACGGCCGAAGCCGGTCGAACAGCCGGTGATGAGGACAGTGTTCATCGTGAAGCTCCTTGCGGGCGATCGTTGGAGCATTATAGATATGAATGATCCTTCAGTTTCGGTATTCGCATATGAACCGTCCGCCGCCAGCCTTGCTGAAACCTCGCAAAGCGCCGCAACAGGCGCGCTCCGCCGTGACTATCGAGGCGATTCACGTCGCGACCATTCAGGTTTTGCTCGCGGGCGGCGTGGGGCGGCTCACCACCACCCGTGTGGCGGCGCGCGCCGGCGTCTCTGTGGGGACGATGTACCAATATTATCCGCACAAGCAGGCGCTGCTCTTCGCCCTCGTTCAGCGGCAGTTCGACCTGATCGATACGGCGATGCGGGATGCGGCGGCGCGGCTGGCGGGATCGGACCTTGGGACGGTCGCGCACGGGGTGGCCACGGCATGGCTGGACGCGAAGATGGCTGACATGGTCGCCTCCCGCGCCATCTATGGCATCGCCGCCGAGTTCGACCTGTCGGAAATGATGAGCCGGGCGGCGCAACGCCTGACGCAGGTGATCGATACGCTGCTCGCCAATGCCCCGGATGCGCGGTTCGCCGACCGATCTTCTGCCGCCTTCATGCTCGCGGCCCTTCTGGGCGGCTCGGTGCGGGTCGTCATGGAGGCTGAGCCATCCGAAGAGAATTTCGCCCGGCTGCGCTGTGAATTGCCCCGAGCTTGCCACGCCTATCTCGTGGCCGCGAGTCATGGCGCCTTGGCATAGACATGCCGGTCATGAAGATCCGATCATGAAGATCCGACGGGGGCGCTAAACGACCGATCTGGGGTCGATGACCGAACTGGCAGGCGCCCAAGACGCTCGACCTGCTGGTACTGCCATGTTCATATTGGAACTTTCATCCGTTTCGGACGGCGGGTCGTGGCGTCATCCCCTCATTCGCGTGCAGCCGGCGGCGTGACGCTGCCTTCACGTTCGCCACAGGGTGAGCATCATGACCGATATGAGGGCGCTTGACTGAAGCGGTGCGTCCGGATTCAGGGGCCCGCCAAAGACCGGTTGCGCATCATCGCTCTTCCACGGATGGATGGAGGTTCAGCGAACGGGAGGCTTCGGCATGGGCGTCTTAGCATATTGCACAGTTGGTTCGAACGATCTCGCCGGTGCAAAGGCCTTCTATGACGCGCTGCTTGCGGTGGTCGGGCTTGCGCCTTTGTTCGAGCATCCATCTGGAGGTCGTGTGTATGGGCGAGATGGTTCCTTCAGCTTCGCGGTTCTTGGACCCTATGACGGGCAGCCAGCAACGGTGGGGAATGGATCGATGGTCGCCTTCTGCTTTGATCGGCGCGACGAGGTGGACGCTTTTCATCGGCGCGCCCTCGCATTGGGTGGCGCAACCGAGGGCGGGCCCGATGTGCGCGGCCCGGGATGGTACTTCGCCTACCGCCGCGACCTCGATGGCAATAAGCTGTGCGCCTATTGCCTTGAGCCTTAGGCTTTCCCATGCCCGCCGGCACCCGGGTCAGGCCGGCCCCGCCGCCTCGCGGATCAGATCCGCAACGGCGCGGGGGTGGGAGATCAGCGACACATGGCTCGACTTCAGCTCGATCGTCTTTGCGTTCATGCGCTTCGCCATGAAGCGCTGGAGGTTGGGGTCGATCGTGCGATCTTCCGTCGAGACCGCATAATAGCTGGGCTTGCTGCGCCACGCCGCGTTCGTCGTGCGGCCCGCGAGCAGTTCCCTGTGGAACGGCCACTGGACGGCAAAGAGCGCCCGCGCCCTGGCCTCCGGAAGGTCGCCCGCGAAATCGCGGAGGAAGGCCGCTTCGGTCAATCGCCCCTCATCCCCGTCGAAGACGATGCCGGCGCTGGCCGGCGGCGTCGGAAATGTCTTCGCCAGCGCGCCATAATCCTCGCCCGCGTCGGGCGCGCGGGCGGCGACATAGACGAGGGCGGAGACATGGGGGTGCATGCCCGCTTCGGTGACGATCATCCCGGAAAAGCTGTGCCCGGCGAGGACGGTCGGCCCATCCTGACGATCCAGCACGCGCCGCGCCGCAGCCACCGCATCGGGCAATGTCGTCAGCGGGTTCTGGACTGCGGTGACGTTGAGCCCGTGGGCCTGCAACAGGGGGATCACCTCCGACCAGGACGAGCCATCGGCGAACAGGCCGTGCACCAGCACGATGTTGCGCGCCTTCGTCTTTGCGACGGTCTGGGCGAATGCGTTGGCGGAGGCGGCGACGGCTCCGGCGATAAGGGCGGTCTGCATGAATGTACGACGATCGACGGTCACTATGCCGTTCCTTTCTGGAATATAGGGTCATCGTGCAACTTGTGCTGCTTCCGGGGCCGGCTGAATGGCGCACATTCTGGTTGTGGAAGCCGGAAAGAAGGAAACGGCCTTGAAGCACTATGCCGATCGGCCGCCGATGGAAAGACGCATGCTTGTGTAACGGCTTCCTTGTGGAGCAGGCGCGGCAGTGCCGGACGCGGCCAGCGCTCTTGAACGCCATGGCGCGGGCCCGGTTCGCAGGGGCGACCGCAACATTGCATGTCGCGCCTCTGCAGCCCCTTTAGGCTCAGGACCCATTACTTCGAGGCGCCATTTCGGCGTCCCGCGAGAATTTGACCAAAATGGCCCAGTGCTGCGTCGGCAGGCTGGAAATATCGACATATTCCTGCGCCTCGCCTTCTTGCCCAGAGCCATTTTGCCTCAAACCTCGACCCCGCCAGTAATAGGTCCTGAGCCTAGATAACGGCCCCAGACGCTGTCGGCCATATAGTCGGTGAAGCGGCGGTCATTGCCGCCGCTGGCATACATGAAGTTCAGATAATCGTCGGCATAGCGCCGGTCGTTCAGCCAGCGCCCCTCCGCCAGATGAAAGCCGGTGGCGTCGTTCAGGCTGGCATAGGGATGCCGCTGCCAGTCGACATCGTCCAGGAATTCGGTGGAGATGAAGCCTTCTTCCCCCAGGTCACGCTGATGCGCGCGGAAGAGGGACCAGCGATAATGATAGACGGCGTCTATCCGGGGATCGGCGGACTCGAAGAAGGGAATGCGCTGCTCGTACCAGGGGGCATCGTTGCCGAAGCGCTGTACGGCGATGCGGTGCCTGTCCATCCCCGGCCGCGACGGGGGCTGGGAAGCGGCGGCGGCCCCCAACAGCGCCGCGCCCGCCAGCAGGACCTTCATCGAAGCATGCATCTCTCACCCTCCCATGACCGCAAAGGATATGGCGGCCGGCCCGGGAATGGAGAGGGGTCCCGGACCGGCCGCCATGGGAATGGAATGCGGTGAGGAGACACCGCATCCCATCGGGCACTCACTTGAAGGTGTAGCGGACGCCGAGCGCGAAGGTGCGCGCCAGCAGGGTCGTGCCAAGATTATATTGCTCGGGACCGCCGACATCCTCGAACTTGTAATAGGTCTGCTGCTTGGACTTGGTGAGGTTCACCGCGTCGAAAGTCACGCCCAGACGGTCGTTGACGTTCCAGGTGAGCTGGAAGTCCAGGCTCTTTTCCGGGTTGCGCCAAACGCCGATCGGGTTGGCGAACAGGCGGGCTTCGTTGTTCGCCAGGAACTCCTTGCGCCAGATATAGGACAGGCGGGCGCCGATCGGGCCGTTGTCATAGGCGAGCGTGGCGTTGTAGCTGAGGTCCGACACGCCGAAGAAGGACGAGGTCGCCTGACCGGTGACATTGCCCGCAGCATCCGTCTGCGGAATGTTCTGCTTGGAATCCAGCACCGTCACGCTGCCCACGAAGCCCAGCCCGTCCAGCGGACCCGGCAGATAGCTCGGGAAATAGGTGAGCCCCAGTTCCAGGCCCTTGAGCACGCCGTTGGAGGCGTTGACCGGCCGGGTGATGGCGAAATTGTTCGTCGCGCCCGCGACGATGCCGTTGTTGGGGATGAATTCCATCACCGTCAGCGGCACCACCAGCCCGTTGATCTCGCGGCGGAAGCCCGTCAGCGTGATCGCGCTGTTGCGTTCGAAATACCATTCGATCGCGGCGTCGAAATTCTTCGAATGGGTGGGCTTCAGCGTCGCCGTGCCCGCCGTGCCGCTGCCATAGCCGACATTGGTGAGGTCGCCGGTCAGCGAATAATTGGGGTTGATGTCGCTGAAGTTCGGGCGTCGCAGCGTTTCGCCATAGTTGAAGCGCAGGCGCAGATTGTCCAAAATCTCGTAGCGCGCGGTGAAGCTGGGCAGGAAGCGATCCGAACCCGAAGAGACGCGGGTCTGCGCGCCGCTATTGTAGCGGTCGAAGAAATCATAGTCGGTGTCGACCGTGACGTAGCGGACACCGGCCTGCAGCTTCAGCGGGCGGCCGAAGATCGACAGTTCGCCATCGGCCTGCACATAGGCGGCGATGGTGCTTTCATCGATGTCGAACACCCTCTGGAGCGAGAGCTGGTCGGATGTCCTGAGGCCGTAGAGGCCGCGCACCGTGTCCGCATTGTCGTGAAGCCAGTAGCCGTTCGCGAGCGTCCAGCTCGTCGGCACGTCGGCGCGGCCCTGGTAGAAGTCCGAATTGGTGAAGGCTGCGCCTTCGCCCAGCCCCGCCAGCGTGGTCGCGGCCAGCGGCGCGCCGGCGTCCTGGGTGCGCACGGCGGTCGACGCCTTGCGCTGGTCGATGCGGATGCCTGCCTTGATCTGGCGCAGGAAGCCTTCGTCCCAGGTGTAATAGCCGTCGAGCGTGCCGGTGATGGCGCTGCCCTTGTCCCGGTTCGCATTGTCGTAGAGCTGTGCGACGTTCCAGATGCCGGTGTCGTTCAGCAGGCTGTCGTCACTGAAATGATAGGACGGTATGCCGCCCCCGGCGTTGAAATCCGTGGTGATCTGGCTGGCGACGCGGTCCGTGCGCATCGCGATGAAGGAGGTCTTCACCTTGCTGGTCTGATAGGCGATGTCGCCGACGATCTTGCCGCGGTCGCCCAGGTCCCACTTGCCGTTCAGCGCATAGACGAAGCTGTCGGTCGAGGTCTTGGTGAAGTCGCCGCTGTTGAAGCCGTAGACATTGTTGGCGACGCGCGACTTGACGATGTTGGTGCCGTCATAGAGCGTCGGCGCCTGCGGATTGTCCCAGAAGTCGACGAAGCTGAACTGCAGGCTGTTGAAGGTCTCGCCCCGGAAGCCGGCGTAGAAGACCTCGGCCGTATAGACCGAGCTGCTGTTGGGCGCCCATTGCAGCGCGACATTGAAGGACGGACGTTCCCGCTTGCCGTAAAGGTCGGAGCTGAACACCGCGTCGCGCGACAGATAATAGGGGGTTTCGACGCCGTTGACGAGCATGGTGGAGCCGTTCGCCGTGGGCAGGCCGCGGTCCAGGCCGGGGTCCCACGCGCCGAGGGCGGGGGCGACGACGAACTGGCCGGTGATCGGGTCGCGCCCGGCGGGGAAGATGCGCTGGAACGGCGTCAGGCCGGTGCCCGTCGCCGGGTCCATCGTCGCGAACGGCACGAAGGCGCCCGCCGTCACGGTCTGGTCGCGATATTTGGTGCGGCTGTAGCTGCCGTTCACCAGCAGGCCGATGTCGCCGATGCCCGTTTCCCAGCGGTCGCTGACCAGCAGCGCGACGTTCGGGTTATAGCTGTCGGCCTGTTCATTGTAGATGCCGCGGGCAAGGCCGGAAATGGCGAAGCCGTCGAAATCGAAGGGACGACGGGTTTCGACATTGACCTGTCCGGCAAGGCCGGTCTCGATCTGGTCGGCGGAGCGGGTCTTGAACACATCGACGCGCTTTACGAGGTTGGCGGACACGTCCTGCAACGCGAAAGCCTGGCCGGCGGCGGTGAAGATGTTGCGTCCGTTGAGCGTGGTCAGCGCATCGGGCAGCCCGCGGATGGAGATCGCCGCCGCTTCGCCGCCGGTGCGGTTGGTCACCTGGATGCCGGTGACGCGCTGGAGCGCTTCGACGACGTTGTTGTCCGGCAGCTTGCCGACATCCTCCGCGACGATCGAGTCGACGATCTGGGTCGATTCCTTGCGGACGTTCAGCGCGCCCACGATCGAGGCGCGGACGCCCGTGACGATGATGTCGTTGGCCTCTTCATCCTGCGGCGCTGCTGCGGATTGGGCATGGGCCGTGCCCGCCAACATGAGCGCGAGCAGGGATGCAGACGTGAAAGCGAGCGGCTTCAAAGCCATGTTTGATCCTCCCCTTGGAGATGCGAGCGCCTTGGGCGCCATGAATTACTCGGACTAATTATTTCTCGGAGTAATAGAAGGCAAGAGGGAATTTGCACCGCCGCTCGCGAAAAAATTTTCCCTAGTGACAAATATGTCTCATTCGAAAAACCGGCGCTTTTCTGCGGTTTCCGGCGAAAAGAAAAAGCCGCCTCCGAAATGGGGAGGCGGCTTTTTATCCTTTTATTTGTCGGACTTGGAGGCTGGGTTTCAGTCCGCGATCCACCGTGCCGTAGCGTCGCGGCTGCCCGCGAGGCGGATTTCCTTCCCGACCGCCGCAAGAGCCTTGCCCGTGACCGCGATGGACACGAAGCGGACCGTGTTCGACCTGTCGTCGGAGAATCGGACGAACTGGCTGCGCATGGCGAAATCGGCGCTGCGATCATCGCGGGCGAGGGTGACGGAGCCGTCCTTGCCGGCCAAAAGATAATGGTCTGGCAGCAGAATGGGGGAAAGCATGATGCTCTGCGGCCCGGCGCGTCCGGCGGTCTGGCGGAACTGGGTCGCGGGCAGCGAAGGATTGCCGGCGATCAGGCGGGTGCCGTCATGGGCCAGCAGCGCCCTGGGATCGACGGCGGAGGCGAAACGCTCGGGCAGCGGGCCGTTGCCGACGGGCACGCCGAAGTCGGGCGTGCCGTCCGCCTTGTAATAGAGGCGCTGGACGCGCGTATGGCGGTCCGGATTGAACAGCGGGTCGCCCTTGATCGCTTCATAGTCGCGGCCATGATAGACCAATATGTCGCGGCCCTTCTCATCCACGGTGAAGCTGTTGTGGCCCGGCCCGTACACGCTGGTCTCCCGGCAGCTGGTGAAGACCGGCTGCTGCGATTTCACCCAGGCATCGGGGTCCATGATGTCCGCATCCTCCGGCGCGGTCAGCAGGCCCAGGCAATAGCGCGCGTCGGTGGCGCTGGCCGAATAGGTCATGAACAGCCGGCCGTTGCGGTGAAGGACGGCGGGCGCCTCCGCCACCTTGTAGCCGCCTGTTTCCCAGTCGAGCGTCGGGATCGTGAGGCGCGTCGCCCTGGCCGCCAGCTTCAGCGGCGACGCCAGCGGGGCGATATAGAGGTTGGAATTGGTCTCGATCCCCGGTTCGCGCTGGGCCCAGGCGAAGTAGCGCCTGCCCTTGTGCACGAAGCTGGTGGAATCGCGGTTGAAGCTGTCCCACGGCGCCTGGAACTGGCCGAGCAGCTTCCATCGGCCGGTCATCGGATCGGGACCGTCGCAGACGATGGCATAGGTGCGGATGCGGAACACGTCCTCGCCGCCGCCGCTGGGGCCTGCGGCGAAATACATGGTCCAGCGCCCGTCGATCTGGTGCAGTTCGGGCGCCCAGATGAAGCCGGACAGCGGGCCTGTCTTCTCATGCCGCCAAAGGACGGCTTCCTCCGCGGTGGCGAGGCCCGCCAGCGTCTTGGACCGGCGCAGGACCAGCCGGTCATATTCGGGGACGGAACCGGTGAGGTAATAATGGCCGTCCTCATGACGGAAGACCTGCGCGTCCGCGCGTTGCTTGACCAACGGGTTGAGGGGGGCGGGGGCAGGGACTTCGGCCTTGGTGCGCGCGATCAGCGGCGTTGCCGACAGTGCGGCTGTCCCGGCAAGGAACAGGCGGCGATCGATTGGATTCATGAAAAGCTCTCCTCTTGGGTCGCCCTTGCCCTTCCCACCGCCCTTGGGGGCGGACCCCCTCTCTCCCGGCGGGAGAGGGAGGGAGACGCGAAGCGCCGGAAGGGGGGAGGGCGACGGGGTCAATATTCAGCCACCGGCCAGCCGTCCGCGCCCCAGCGGACCGGCGCGATCCGCAGGGTGGGGGCGCCGTTCGCCTGCTTGTCATAGGCATGATAGACGACATAGTCCGTACCGTCCCGGTCGTGCAGCCAGCCCGCATGGCCCGGCCCGCGCCAGCGTTGCTGCTCCTGAAGGTCGGCGCGCAGGAAGATGGTGCCGCCGCCCTGCATCATCGAACTGCCGTCCTTGCCCAGATAGGGGCCGGTGATCGCCCTGGACCGGCCGATCACCGTATAATAGGTGCTGTTCACGCCCTTGCAGCAATAATCATAGGACGCCATCAGCCAGTAATAGCCGCCATGGTCGACGATGAAGGGCGCCTCCACCGGTGCCGGGCCGCCTGTGGGCGCGGGGCGGCGGGCGATGGCATGGGGTTTCGCCTTGGGGTCTTTGGGTTTGCCGGTTTTCGGGTCCAGCGCGAACAGCTTGATGCCTGTCCAGAAGCTGCCCAGCGCCAGCCAGTGGCGACCCTCCCGGTCAACGATGAAATTGGGATCGATGGCGTTGAAGTCGTCCGTGCTGGTCGACATCACCACCAGCCCTTCGTCGCGCCAGCCGTAATTCTTCGCCTTGGGATCGAGCGTCGGGCTGGTCGCCAGCCCGATGGCCGAGCGGTTGGAGCCGAAGGTGGAGACGGAATAATAAAGCCGGTAGCGGCCGTTCACGAAGCTGATGTCGGGCGCCCACATGCCGTTGCTGCCGGGGATCGCCTTCGTCGCCCAGCCGGGCAGGGCGGTGAAGACGGGATCGCCGGCGGTCCAGTGGACCAGGTCCTTCGATGTGCGCGTTTCGATCAGGCGCTGGCCGTGGCCGGTGCTGAAGACATGATAGCTGTCGCCTTCGCGGATGATGACCGGATCGTGGGTCGGCGTCAGGTCGCCGGTCAGGCGGCTGTTGAGGGTGGCGGCGGGTTGCTGGGCCCAGGCCTGGCCAGCAGCCGCCAGCAGCGCGAGGCCCATGAGTTTCATAATAATCTGCCGCGCCATATAGGCTGTCTCCGATAATGGTTCTGGGCGCAACGTGCTTCTGCGCAGGAACACGGCACAGCTAAAAAGGATGGAGCGGACGGCGATTCCACCCTCCGTCCGCTCCAAGGGCTTCATTGCAGGTCGAGCACGACCACGGACCGGGGCGGCAGCGCCACCGTCAGCGTGCCGCCGCTCACCTGCGCGCCGGTGAAGGCGGCGGGCTTCACCACCTCCGGCGCGTCGAAGCTGTTGTGCGAATTGATCGCGGGGGCGGTCAGGATGCGGCCCGACACATTGGCGGCGTTCAGCCCGTCCAGCTTCACCGTCACCATATTGGTCTGGCTGGGATCGAGGTTGGAAAGGCCGACATGGACCTTGCCGTCCCTGGCCCGCACCGCCGATCCGCTGACCGCCGGCATGACGAACCTGTCCTTGTTGTACCAGGGCGTGTCGATGTCGATCGGCAGCACCGTCGCATCCTGCCAGGGCTTGTACATTTCGAAGACATGATAGGTGGGGGTGAGCACCATCTTCCTGCCTTCGGTCAGGATCATCGCCTGCAACACATTCACCATCTGCGCGATGGCGCTCATGCGCACCCGGTCGGCATGTTTGGCGAAGATGTCGAGATGGATCGACGCGATCAGCGCATCGCGCAGCGTATTCTGTTGCCGCAGGAAACCGGGATGCGTGCCGGGGTCCTGCGCGTACCAGGCGCCCCATTCGTCTACCGCCAGGAATATCCGCTTCTGCGGATCATATTTGTCCATGATCGCGCTGTGCTTCGTGATCAGCTCGTCCATGCGCATCGCGCCGGCCAGCGCGTCGGCCCAGCCGGTCTCGTCGAAGTCGACGGCGGGAGCGCGGGGCGGCCAGCCGCCCGCGGGGTGGACATAATAATGCAGCGAAAGGCCGTCCAGACGATCGGCCGCCACCCGCATCATCGTCTCGGTCCAGTTGTAATCGTCGACATTGGCCCCGGCCGCGACCTTCAGGATCCGGGTGCCCGCCGGCGCCTTGATGAAGGTGGCGTAGCGGCGCGTCTCGTCCGCCGCGAATTCCGGCCGCATATTGCCGCCGCAACCCCACAGTTCGTTGCCCACGCCGAAATAGGGGACCGACCATGGCTCCTTATGCCCGTTCTTCGCGCGCAGATCGGCCAGGCTGCCGGCGGGTGCGGTCATATATTCCACCCACTCGGCCATTTCCTGCGGGCTGCCATTGCCGACATTGCCGGCGATATAGGCCTGTGCGCCGACCTGCCGCAGCAGTTCGAAAAATTCATGCGTGCCGACCGAATTGGGCTCGGTCACGCCGCCCCAATGGGTATTGACCTTGACCGGGCGGTCCTTCTTCGGCCCGATCCCCTCCCGCCAATGATATTCGTCCGCAAAGCAGCCGCCGGGCCAGCGAATGATCGGCACCGACAGGTTACGCAGCGCGGCCACCACATCGTTGCGGAAGCCGTTGGTGTTGGGGATGGACCTGTCGTTGCCGACCCACAGGCCGCCATAGATGCCATTGCCCAGATGCTCCGCGAACTGGGTGAAGATCGCCTTGTCATAGGTCGCGCCGGGCTTGTCGGCATGGATGGTCGCCATGGTCGGCCTGCCGCCGGTCTGCGCATGCGCGCCGGTGAGCGCTGTGGCGCAGAGCAGAAGCGCGGCAGTGGTGCGGCGCAGGGCCTTGATCATTCCTCTCTCCCTATGTCCAGGCATGTGTTCAGTCGTGAAATGCTGCGGTGGTCTGGCGCTTGCCGCGCAGGAAGGCGTCGGCAACCAGCCGCAAGGGCGCGGTGTCCACATCGCTGCGTCCGCCCCGGATCAGCGCGGCGAAGCGGCGGTAGAGGCCCGCATATTCGATGTCCTCGCCATGCTCCGTACCGCCGGGCAGGTGCAGCACGGCGCCGCCCTGGCTGAGCTTCAGCATGCCCGCGTCGGTTTCGACCATGATGTCCCAGCTTTGCGGGCCGGTCTGGCGCCAGTCGAGGTCCATGTGGATCGCCGCGCCGCCGGTGTCCCGAAAGGCGATGTCGGCGGCAATCGGCGCGGCGCGGTTTTCCGGCAGCACCAGCGTGGCGTCCTTCAGGAAGAAGGGGCGCGGCAGGATATGGGTGACGATGGAGAGCGCGTTGATCCCCGGATCGAACACGCCAAGCCCGCCCGGTTCCCAGATCCACGCCTGACCCGGATGCCAGACGCGCACATCTTCGCGCCAGACGATGGACACCTTGTCGATCCGCCGCTCGGCCAGCCAAGCGCGGGCCGGAGCCACCCCGGCGGCAAAGCGCGAATGCCAGGCCGCGAACAGGCTGACGCCGGCCTTGTCCGCCTCCGCTTCGAGCGCGGCGACTTCGGCCAATGTCGCGCCGGGGGGCTTCTCAAGGAACAGATGGATGCCCCTGCCGATCGCCTGCGACGCCAGCGCATGGCGGACCTGCGGCGGGGTGCAGAGGGCGATCGCATCGACCGCCGGCCCCTCCGCCAGCAGGGTGTCGAGGCTGGCATGATGCGGCACGCCCTCAAGTCCCGCATCCTGCGGGCTGACCGTCGCGGCCAGGCTGAAGGCGCCATTGCCCCGGATCGCGGGGACATGCTGGTCCCGCGCGATCTTGCCGATGCCGACGATGGCGATGCGGATGGGGTCCATGGGCCTAGAGGACCTTCACCGTCACCTCGACCGGCGCCGCGCGCTTCAGCGGGTTGCGCACGGGCAGGGTGAAGGGCGCGGCGATGATCTCGAACACGTCGCCTTCCTGCGTCTGCACGCCGTCGGCGAAGGAAAGCGTGGCCGTGCCGAAAAAGTGGACATGCACGTCGCCGGGGCGACGAAACAGGTCATATTTGAAATGATGATGTTCGAGATTGGTCAGACTGTGCGACATATTGCCTTCGCCCGAGAGGAAGGGCTTTTCCCACAGCACCTCGCCGTTCCGCAGGATGCGGCTGCTGCCTTCGATATGTTCCGGCGCGGGGCCGACCAGCAGTTCCGGGCCAAGCGACGCCTGACGCAGCTTGCTATGGGCGAGCCAGAGATAATTGTGCCGCTCCGTCACATGGTCGCTGAACTCGTTGGCGAGCGCGAGGCCGAGGCGATAGGGCCGGCCGTCGGGGCCGATGATGTAGATGCCGGCGATCTCCGGCTCCTCTCCGCCATCCCGTGCGAAGGCGGGCATGGTCAGCGGATCGGTCGGCCCCACCAGTTGGGACCCGTCGCCCTTGTAGAACCATTCAGGCTGCTGCCCGACCGCGCCGGGGGCGGGCTTCCCGCCTTCCAGCCCTTCCAGGAACATGCGCATGCTGTCCGTCTGCTTTTCGGCGGCGGCGGCTTCGCGGTGCATCTTGTCGCGGCCTTCGGCGGAACCGAGATGGGTGAGGCCCGTGCCGGTCAGTTGCACATGGGCCGCGTCCTCATGGTCGATCGGCGCGATCAGGCGGCCGGCTTCGAACTCGGCGGCGATGTCGACGGCATCGCCCTTCGGCGCCGCGGCGACGATCTGCGCCAGCGAAAGACCCTTGGCGATGGCGTCCAGCGCCAGCGCGCGGATGCTTTCCACCCCGAGGAGGAAATGCGCCTCGCTGTCCTGCGCGGCGATAACCGAACGCCCCCCATTGCCCGAACGGTGTTGCAACAGGCGCAAATTCATGAACGATCTCCTCCCGCGCGCCTTTCCCGGCGCTCGCAAACGTCATCTAAAGGTCGAATTGTCAGTCATTTCATCGGCGCGAGACTGGCGCGTGGCGGCCTAGCTGCCCTGAAGTTCGAAAGTCGGGGCTTTATCCGCCATGTGAATCTCCTTATTACTCCGACATATTACAGCTAGTCGTAGAAGGCAATGATTGTGTTTCGCCTTGGCTGATGGACTGCTAAGGAAGGAGCCGGAGGAGCATGAATGGCTGAAGAAAAGCGGCTCTTGAAGGGGGCTGAAGAGGGCGAAGGGGGCGCATCGAAAGAGGCGCGGGGTCCCGGAAGGCGTCTGCATGGCGCCATCGCGCACAAGCTGGGAACGGCGATCTTGTCCGGCCAATATGCGCCGGGCGACGTCCTGTCCGGCGAAGTCGCCTTTGCCGAGGAACTGGAAGTGTCGCGCAGCGCCTATCGCGAGGCGATACAGGTGCTGACCGCCAAGGGGCTGGTGGAAAGCCGGCCCAAGGCGGGGACGCGCGTGCTGCCGCGCAACCGATGGAACCTGCTCGATCCCGAGGTGCTGGCCTGGGCCTTCGCCGGGGAACCCGACGTTCAGTTCGTGCGCGACCTGTTCGAACTGCGCGCCATCGTCGAGCCCGCGGCGGCGCGGCTGGCGGCGCAGCGGCGGACCAGGGAGGACATCAAGCTGATGAAGGACGCGCTGGCCGCGATGCGCCGCCACACGCTGGCGACAGAGGCCGGGCGCGCGGCGGATCGCGATTTCCATAATGCGATCCTGAATTCAACGCGCAACGATGCGCTGCAGACGCTGTCTGCCAGCATCGGCGCGGCGGTCAACTGGACCACCCAGTTCAAGCAGCGGGCGCGCGCCTTGCCGCGCAACCCGATTCCGGACCATGTGCGGGTGTTCGACGCCATTGCGGCAGGCGATGCGGCCGCGGCGGCGGAGGCGATGGGCGTGCTGGTCGATCTGGCGCTGGAGGATACGGCGAGCGCGATGACGCGGTGATTCGCATCCTCACCTGCGCGAAGCGCGGTGGGCGGGAAGCACGCGCAGGTCGTGCCATTTTCGCTTGCGCCAGCCTTTGGCCGGCTTTCCTTCCAATCCCGATGGCGAGGATGAAAAAAAGGCCGGAACGGGACGTCCCGCTCCGGCCTTTTCCGGTTTCGAGGCTTGCGACCCTCGGCTCCGTCACCCGATCTGCTGATCGGGCAGCGCATGGGTCGGCTTTGATCCCCATAGCGCATAGAACAGGATGTAAAGTTCGCAGACCGCGGTCAGCAGGAAGCTGGTCTGCAAACCGAAACGGTCGGCCAGATAGCCCTGCACCACCACCAGCGCGCCACCCGCGATCGCCATGATCAGCAGGCCCGATCCTTCTTCGGTCAGCGGCCCCAGCCCCTTGATGCCGAGGGTGAAGATGGTCGGGAACATGATCGAGTGGAACAGGCCCACCAGGATCAGCGACCACATCGCCACCTCCCCATGGGCGAAGACGGTGACCATCATCACGATGAAGGCGCCGATGGAGAAGGCGGCCAGCACCTTGCCCGCGTCGAACCGCTGCATGATCGCGGAGCCGGCGAACCGGCCGACCATCATGCCGCCCCAGAGGAAGGTCAGGTAACGGCCCGCCTGTTCATGGGTGAGGTTGGCGATGTGGGGCTGGCTGACGAAGTTCACGAACAGGTTGGCGACGCCGATTTCCGCGATCAGGTAGATGAAGATCGCCGGAACGCCCAACACCAGGTTGCGATGTGCCCACAGCGAATGCTTCTTCCGCTCCTCCTTGGCGAGGCGGGTGGCCGACGCGCCCATGGCGGGCAGCGGGAAGCGCGCGATCACGACGGCCAGCACCACCAGCACCACGGCCACCAGGCCGTAGGGCAGGATCACCGACTGGGCATCGGCCAGCCGTTCCGCCTGCGTCAGCACGACATCGCCCTGGGCGGTGCCGCCCTTCGACCGGCCGAGGATCAGATAGGCCCCGAACATCGGCGCCAGCATCGTGCCCGCCGAGTTCATCGCCTGCACCAGGTTCAGGCGCGAGGAGGCGGTTTCCGGCTTGCCGACCACCGCGACATAGGGATTGGCCGCGACCTGGAGCAGGGTGATGCCGCTGGCGATCACGAACAGCATGAGCAGCGTCACGCCATAGGAGGGGATGGACGCCGCCAGCATCATGCCCAGCGCGCCCGCCGCCATGATCAGCAGCCCCGTCACCAGCGACTTCTGGTAGCCGATGCGTTCGATCAGCTTGGCCGAGGGAATGGAAGCGACGAAATAGGCGATGAACCAAACCGATTCGATCAGCGTCGTCTGGGTGTAGCTCAGCTCGAACACGCTGCGCAGATGCGGCAGCAGCGTATTGTTGATGACGGTGATGAAGCCCCACATGAAAAAGAGGCTGGCCAGCAACGTCAGGGCAGGGCCGTAGCGCGTGCCCGGATTATGGGCCGCGGCGGGCGCCGCGGTTGAGGAAATGGGTCCTGCCATTCATCCTTCTCCGGAAGAGTCGAAAAGGAGCGCCGCCGGAACAGGGTTGCGCCCGATTATTTTGTAGGAGTATATCCCCTCCAACGACGCGTCAATGGCGTCCGGGAGGAACTGCATGCGAAAGGCCTTTATGAACAGAACGGTTTTGGCAACGTTGTCATACGGTGCCGTCCTGATGATGACAAGCACGGCGGCACTGGCGGCGGAGGCCAGTCGCGCCACCGCCGGCACGCTGGCCGACGGCACGGCGATCGAGGCGATCACGCTGAAGAATGCACGGGGCGTGTCGGCCACCATCCTGACCTATGGCGCGACCTTGCAGAAGCTGGAGGGGCCGGACCGCAACGGCAAGATCGCGGACGTGCTGCTCGGCTATGACGATCTTGCCGGCTATGTCGACCGTCCCAATTATTTCGGCGTGACCGTGGGCCGCTACGCCAACAGGATCGCGGGCGGCAAATTCACGCTGGACGGCAAGAGCTATCAATTGCCGCTCAATGACAAGGTCAATTCGCTGCATGGCGGGGGCAAGGGCTTCGACAAGCAGGCGTGGAACGTCGTTTCGCTGAAGAGCGGGCCGACCGCCACGCTGGTCCTGTCCCTCACCAGCCCGGACGGCGACGCCGGTTATCCCGGCAAGCTCGACACCACCGTCACCTATACGCTGGACGAGGCGGGCAATCTGGGCATTGCCTTCGACGCGAAGACCAGCAGGCCGACCATCGTCAACATGACCAACCATGCGATCTTCAACCTGGCGGGCGAGGGAGCGGCCGACAGCGCACTGGGGCATCTGCTGACCATTCCGGCCAGGGCCTTCACGCCCGTGGACGCCAATCTGATCCCGACCGGCGAACTCAAGCCGGTGGAAGGCACGGTGTTCGATTTCCGCATGCCGCGCCGCGTGGCGGATGGCATTCGCGACGGCCGCGACGCGCAGATCGTCGCCGGGCGCGGCTACGACCATAATTTCGCGCTGGACAAGGGTGCGACCAGGGCCCCCGAACTGGCCGCGCGCCTGGAAGACCCGGCGTCGGGCCGCGTGCTCGACGTGCTGACGACGGAGCCCGGCGTGCAATTCTACACCGGCAATTTCCTGGACGGGACGCTGATCGGCAAGCAGGGCCATCTCTACCGCATGGGCGACGGCATCGCGCTGGAGCCGCAGAAATTCCCCGACTCGCCCAACCAGCCGAAATTCCTGTCGGCGCGGGTGGACCCCGGCAAGCCCTATCATCACCAGATGATCTACCGCCTGTCCGTCAAGCGCTGAAGGAACATCCGGCATGGGTGAATGGCGCAAGGTCGACCGCGACATAAGCGATGCGCTGGGGGAGGGGACGCTATGGTCCGCCCGTGAGAATGCGGTCTATTGGACCGACATACTCGCGCCCGCGCTCAACCGCCTGTCGCTGGACGACGGCGCCATCCAGCGCTGGGCCATGCCCGAACCGATCGGCTGGGTGGCCGAGCGGGCGGGCGGGGGCTTCATCGGCGGCTTCCAGAGCGGCTTCGCCCGGATCTCGCTCGATCCGCTGGTCATCGAGCCGATAGGCGATCCCGAACCGCATCTGCCCGGCAGCCGCATGAACGATGGCAAGGCCGATGCGAGCGGCGCCATCTGGTGCGGCACGATGGACATGGCGGAGGAGCAGGATGTGGGCGCGCTCTACCGGCTCGATCCCGATGGACGCTGGGCGGTGATGGACGGGGGCTATCGCGTGCCCAACGGCCCGGCCTTTTCCGCCCGCGGGCACTGGCTTTATCACAGCGATACGGCCAGGCGGCAGATATATCGCTTCGCCCGCACGGCCGAAGGCGGCCTGGCGGATCGCCGGCCCTTCATCCGCCTTGCCGAGGAGGATGGCTATCCCGACGGCATGACCGTCGATGCGGACGGGCATCTGTGGGTAGCCCATTGGGGCGGCGGGCGGATCAGCCGCTTCACGCCCGGGGGCAAGCTCGACCGCTCGATCGCGCTGCCCGCCAGGCAGGTGACGAACATCTGCTTCGCCGGGGACAAGCTGGACCGGATGTTCGTCAGTTCCGCGGCGACCGGCCTGCCGGAAAGCGACTATGACGGTGCGTTTTTCGAAGTCTTCCCCGGCGTCCGGGGGGTGCCGACGAACCTCTATGCGGGATGAGGGACAAGCCGGGATCGGCTGCTACTGGCCGATCGCCGGCTTCATGCATGCCCTGCTCCTGCGATGGCGGGAGCCGGTCAAGGCGATGAGATCATCCACAGGGCCCAGCCCCGGGCTTCCAAGAGCCGCCCGTCTCGTCCAGCAGCCTTCGCGGCAGCATGGCAGCCGAATTGGGCGGAAGGCGCTCCTTAAAAAACCGCCGCCACCAATTGCGCGAACGCATCGGCGCGGTGGCTCATGCCATGCTTCTTCTCCGGGTCCATCTCGCCGAAGCTGATGCCATGACCATGCGGCTGGAAGATCGGATCATAGCCGAAGCCCCTGTCGCCCCGGGGCGGCCAGGTGATCGTGCCGTCGACGCGGCCTTCGAACGCCTCCACATGGCCGTCGGGCCAGGCCAGCGCCAGGGCGCAGACGAAATGCGCGTCATGACCCGCTTCCGGCCCCTTCGCCTGGATATTGTCCCAGACGAGCTGCATGGCGAGGCCGAAATCCTTGGCCGGGCCGGCCCAGCGGGCGGAGAAGATGCCCGGATCGCCGTTCAGCGCCTCCACGCACAGGCCGCTGTCGTCGGCCAGCGCGGGCAGGCCGGAAAGATCCGCCGCCTGCATCGCCTTCAGTTCCGCATTGGCGATGAAGGTCGTGCCGGTCTCCTCCGGCTCGGGCAGGTCCAGCGCCGCTGCGGACACCGTCTCTATGCCATAGGGCGCCAGCAATTCGCCGATTTCCCGCACTTTGCCGGGATTATGGCTGGCGATCACCAGTCGTCCCGGACCCAGCTTGCGGATCGCCTGTTCCTGCCCGAATTCATCGCTCATTCCGTCATCCCATATCCCACGCGCCCCGAAAACGAACGGAAGGAAGAATTATCTCCCGGTCGCCTTGTCCTGTGCCGCGAAAATCCGCGCGCAGCCTATGCGGGCAAGGCGCAGCAGGCGCAGCAGTTCCTCCTCGTCATAGGTCGCGCCCTCGGCGGTCGCCTGCACCTCCGCGAACTTGCCGTCGCCCGTCAGGATCAGGTTGGCGTCCGCCTCCGCATTGCTGTCCTCGGCATAGTCCAGATCCAGCACCGGGGTGCCGTTATAGATACCGCAGCTTATCGCCGCGACCTTCTGCACGATGGGGTCTTCGGTGAGGGCGCCCGATGCCAGCAGCTTGTCGATGGCGATGCGCAGCGCCACCCAGCTTCCCGAAATGGCGGCGGTGCGGGTGCCGCCATCGGCCTGGATCACGTCGCAGTCGACGACGATCTGCCGCTCGCCCAGTTTCTGGAGGTCGACCACGGCGCGCAGCGACCGGCCGATGAGGCGCTGGATTTCCTGGGTGCGGCCCGACTGCTTGCCCTTGGCGGCCTCGCGGCTGCCGCGGGTGTGGGTGGCGCGGGGCAGCATGCCATATTCCGCCGTGACCCAGCCCGACCCCTTGCCGCGCAGGAAGGGGGGCACCTTCTCCTCGATCGAGGCGGTGCAGAGGACCCGCGTGTCACCGAAGCTGACCAGGCAGCTCCCCTCGGCATGGATGGTGAAGCCGGGTTCCATGGTGATGTCGCGCATCTGGTCGGGCGCACGGCCGGAAGGACGCATAAATATTCTACTCCGAAGCGTTGTGTCGAGCGGGCTTAGCGTCGGGCGGCCCATCATGCCAGTGGCGATGAACCCGAAAGATGCTAGAGAGCGGCCTATGGTGACGAAAGCACTATCGATTTTGGCGGCCACTGTCCTGCTGGGCGGCTGTGCCATGGAACAGGCGGAGCTGGAAAAGCCGACCCTGGCCGGCGATACCATCAGATTTTCCGCCGGTCCCTGTTTCGGCGCCTGCCCCAGCTACAGCCTGCGCGTGACGCCGGACGGGTCCGGGCTGATCGAGCCGCAGCGTTTCACCGCCATTCCCGGCCCGACCCGTTTCACGGTGACGCCGGCGCAATATCGCCGCTTCCGCGCCGCGCTGGCGCAGTTTCGGCCCGCGCAGGGCACGGTCAGGCGAATCGGCCAGGGGGAAAATTGCGTCCGCTTCGCCACGGACATGCCCGGCTATGTGATAGAATGGACCCGGGGCGAAGCGCCACCCACCCGGCTGGAGTTCCAGTCAGGCTGCATGGATGCGGGCTATGGCAAGCTGCGCGCCACCATCGCGTCGATCCCCAGCATGCTCGACGTCGCCGCCATGGTGAAGCCGACGACGGCGAAGGGCCGGTGACGACGGGCTTGAGCCGGGACCGATGCTTGCCTAGATAAAGGCCATGGCGGTCACCCCGATCACCGAACTTAACGAGCGTGCGCGTGACGTTTTCCGTCTGGTGGTCGAGAGCTATCTCGGCACCGGGCTGCCCGTTGGCTCGCGCACGATCAGCAAGATGGCGTCGCTCAGCCTGTCGCCCGCCTCCATCCGCAATGTGATGCAGGATCTGGAGGAACTGGGCCTGCTTGCCGCGCCGCACACCTCCGCCGGACGGATGCCGACGGAAACCGGCCTCAGGCTGTTCGTCGACGGCATGATGCAGGCCGCGGAGCCTTCGGTCGAGGAACGGCGCGCGATCGAGGCCGGGATCAGCGAAGGCGGCCCGATAGAGGAGGCGCTGTCGGCCGCGACCGCTGCGCTGTCCGGCCTCTCGGCCTGCGCCGGCATCGTGATGGTGCCCAAGCGGGAGCCGGTGCTGCGGCAGTTCGGCTTCGTGCCCCTGAATGAACGGCAGGCGCTGGCTGTGCTGGTGGGGCAGGACGGTTCCATCGAGAATCGCGTCGTGGACCTTCCGGTGGGCGTGACGCCGATGATGCTGAACGAGGCCGCCAACTTCATGTCGGCGCGCTTCGGCGGCATGACGCTGGCGCAGGCGCGCGAGGCCCTCCGGCGCGAGGTGGAGGGAGACCGGAACGCGCTTCAGGGCGCGGCGGGGGAACTGGTGGCGAGGGGTATCGCCCTGTGGTCGCAGGATGCCGACGACCGCCCGGTGCTGATCGTGCGCGGTCAGGCGCATCTGCTGGATGACGGCACAGCCGCCGATCTGGAGCGGGTGAGGCAATTGCTGGAACAGCTTGAAGGCAAGCAGGAGATTTCCCGGCTGCTGGAAAGTGCGCTGGCGGGCAGCGCGACCAAAATCTTCATCGGTTCGGAAAACAAGCTCTTTTCCCTGTCGGGTTCTTCGGTCATAGCCGCGCCTTACCGCAGCGGTGACGGCCGGGTGGTGGGCGTGGTCGGGGTAATCGGCCCCACGCGCTTGAACTATGCGCGGGTGATCCCCATGGTGGACTTCACCGCACAGACGCTGTCGAGATTGATGAGATGAGCGAAGACAAGCAGAATATCGAAAATACCGAAGTCGTGGACGAACTGCCCGAGGATGCGTCGCCCGCCGGCGACGCGGCGGCGGAACGGATCGCGAGCCTTGAAAACGAGCTGGCGACCGCGAAGCAGGAGGTGCTCTACGCCCATGCGGAAGCGCAGAATGTGCGGCGGCGGCTGGAAAAGGAACTGGCCGACGCACGCGCCTATGCCGCGACGGCCTTTGCCCGCGACATGCTGTCGGTGGCGGACAATCTGGGCCGCGCGCTTCAGGCGATCCCCGCCGACCTGCGCGAGGATGAGAAGTTCAAGGGCCTGGTCGCCGGGCTTGAAGCCACCGGGCGGGAACTGGAGGCGGTGTTCGGCCGCAACGGCATTGAGAAGCTGGTGTCGGTCGGCCAGCCGCTGGACCCCAACAAGCATCAGGCGATGATGGAAGTACCCTCCGCCGATGCCGAGCCGGGTACGGTGCTGGTGGAGATGCAGGCAGGCTATACGATCAAGGACCGGTTGCTGCGCCCGGCGCTGGTCAGCGTGGCGAAGAAACCGGACTGATCGGTTGCACCTGAAGCATGCAAGGGCTCGCTGGACCACCGTCCGGCGGGCCTTTTTCGTTCACGGGCCCGCGCGGTCCGCCGGCGGAACCGCGCCGGGATGGCCGGGTCAAGCTTGAGCCGGATTCAGGCACTGGTGGGGCGGAAGCCTGGCCCTGATTTTGGGGGGAGTTCCCGCCATAGCCCTGATCCGCGATAAAGATATATCGCAACTCTTGACGTTCGATCTTTTTAAGATATATCTCAAACTATCAAGAAACAGTTGAGAGAATCATCCATGCATTTTCATCATCGCGCTCGCGGGCACCACGGTTTTGGCCATGACCGCATGTTCGGACCGGACGGCCGCGAACCCGGCGGCTTTGGCGGTCGCTTCGGGGATGGTCCGTTCGGCGGCGGCCGGGGCGGG